>CAZWSD010000027.1:0-16374 GCA_964636535.1 uncultured Acidobacterium sp.
ATTCCGTTCTTCAGGAACGTGGTGGGGATGAGCGCCTATGAGTATTTTGAGAAGAGGTTTGGTCCGGGGGTACGGCTGTACGCATCATTTACGTTTGCGGTGGGGAATTTTTCAAAGATGGCGGTGGTGCAATACCTGCTGGCGTTGACGATCGGCAGCATGATGGGATGGCGGACGCTTCCGATTATCGCGATCGTGAGCATGGCGACAGTGCTTTACACCCTGCTGGGCGGGATGGAAGCGGTGGTATGGACCGATGTGCTGCAGTCCGCCGTGCTGTGGACGGGGTTGCTGGTAACGCTGGGATTTCTGCTGTTGATGCCGTCGAGCCATCCGCGAGAATTGTTTTCGTTGGCGGCAGGCGCGCACAAGTTCAGCCTGGGAACAACGGCGTGGACGTTGTCGAAGCCCGGAATCCTGGTGCTTTCGTTATATGGATTCTTTTTTTATCTGCAGAAGTACACGGCAGACCAGACGCTGGTGCAGCGCTATCTTGTGGCGCGAACAGATCGGCAGGCGCTGCGAGGCGTTGCGCTGGGCGCGCTGCTTTGCGTGCCGGTGTGGACGCTGTTCATGCTGGTGGGGACGCTCCTGTGGAGCTACTACCATCTGACGGCGGAGAAGTTTCCGGCTTACATTCACCGGCCTGCGCAGATTTTCCCCTATTTTCTTTCGACGCATTTTCCGCCCTTGCTGGTGGGGCTGATTCTGGCGTCGCTGGTGGGCGCCGCGATGGCTTCGATGGCGTCGGATTTGAACTGCATGTCGGTGGTCTTGGTGGAGGATTTTTACCGCAAGGCGCGGCCAGGAGCGACCGATCGTGATCAGTTGCTGGCGGCGCGAATTTCGGTGGCGATATTCGGCGTGCTGACGATGGGGTTCGCCGTAATGCTGATTCACGCGCATGGGACGGTGCTTTCGGTCTATTACGCAATTACGGGAATCGTCGCCGGCGGGTTGGCAGGGCTGTTCCTGCTGGCGTTTTTAAGCCGTCGCGCGCGGGGGCCCGGGGTGTGGACGGGCGTTGCGGTGAGTCTGGCGTTCACGATATGGGCAACGCTGACGGCCAAGGGCGGCGAGTTTATAAATCTCGGCCGCTGGAATTACAGCTGGCATCCCTACCTGATCGGGGTGGTGGGCAACGTGTTGCTGTTTGTTTTTGGTTTTGCGGCCAGCGTGGTCTGGCGTGGAAGTGGAACGGTTGGTGACGAGCTGACCATGTGGGCGTGGTTCGGTCGCATGAAGTTGGAACGGGAAGCGCAGAAAGAAGCGAGGCTAGGATGAATCGATTGGGCAAGGTGCTGGAAGGCCGTGGCGAAGGGCCGGTACTGGGCGCGGCGGCGTATTTTTATGATCCGATGTTTCTTGAAATTGCGGCGCGGCTGGGTTACGCGGCGATCTGGATTGAGATGGAGCATGGGTTCATCACGTTCTCGCAGGCGGCGGATCTTTGCCGGATAGCGAATGGGCTCGGTCTGTTGACGATGGTGCGGATTCCCGACACGCGGCGGGAGAGCGTGTTGAAGGGAGCCGAGTGCGGTCCGGATATTCTCGATGTTCCAATGGCGAATTCGAAGGAGGATCTGGAGGAGCTGGTGCGGTATGCGCGGTTTCCGCCCCTGGGTGAGCGGGGATTCTTCAGCGTGTCGCGAGCGGTCAATTACGGTATCGCCTGCAGCGTTGCGGAGACGCAGCAGGTGTTGAATGAAGAGCTCTGCCTGATGGCGCAAATTGAGACTTCCGCGGGCGTGGCCAATGCCGAAGCAATATGCGCAGTGCCTGGGGTGGATATTTTTCTTGGACCCGCGGATTTGTCGGCAAGCCTGGGCGTGCCGGGGCAGACCGGGCATGAGAAGGTATACGACGCATCGGCCCAGGTCATCGCGACCGCGCGCAAATATGGGAAGCACATCGCGGTGGGAGCCGCTCCGCAGGATTTTGCATTCTGGGTAGAACAGGGCGTGGATTTGATGTTCTGCACCAATGACATTACGGCGATGAAAGTGGGTGCGGACGACGCGTTGCGGCAGGCACGGGGCGCGGTGGAGTGCGCAGGGGCAAAGCGGCGTTAGGGTGAAGAGGTCTTGAGAGGGGCGGAAGAGGAGGCTGCGGAATGCGCGTGGTTGCGCAATGCCAGTGGAGGATGGCGCGGGGGTTCTCTAAGGAGGGAGTATGCAGGAGCAGGTGCGAGATCAATCTCTACCGCGCAGGGTGATGGATGTGATTGCGCACATTCAGCACTTGATCGAGGAGGGATCGCTGCAGCCTGGCGACAAGCTGCCCACTGAGCGGGAGTTTGCCAGGCAGCTGAAGATAAGCAGGGGCAGCGTGCGCATCGGCATTGGATATTTGAGCGGGATGGGCGTCATGGAAGTGCGGCGCGGCGTGGGTACGTTTCTGACCGATGGTGCGGGGCGGTGGAGGGGCTCCTCATTTCGCATGCTGGGCGCCATGCACGGGGTTCAATTGCAGCAGATGGTGGAAACGCGGTTGATCCTGGAACGCGCCGCTGCTGCGCTGGCGGCGGAACGCGCAAAGCAAGCGCACCTACAGGAGCTTGCCGAGGAGGTTGCAGAGATGTATGCAGCGGTGGGTCGGGCGGAACAATTTACAAACCACGAGATGCGTTTTCATCGCGTGATTGCAGAGGCATCAGGGAATTCCGTGCTGGCTGCATCGATGGATACGATAGCAACAGCAGCTTATGCCGACGGGCGACACCTTACCCAGAGCGATGCACAACGGCGGACGGCGGCGGATGCTCATTACGAGGTTTACAAGGCGATACGGCGGAGGCAGCCAGATGAGGCGCGCCGCTGGATGGAGACATTGCTGTCGCCGAGAGCGGCTGCCTCCGCCGTGAAACTGGATATCACCGCCGAGACTGGCGACTGAAGCGTGCGGCGGTTATTGCTTCGCGGGCTGGCCTGCCATCAGTCGTGCTGCTTCCTCCGCGGAGATTTGCAGAAAGCTGCCGTGTTTGCTAAAGGGCGGGAAGCTCATCTTGTGGTTGACCGATTGCCAGTGTTTCCAATCTGTGCTTTCAACGCCTTCGTAGCGGAGTGGAACCCGGTAGTGATCGTAGTAGACGATGTATTCCTTGCCGGCGTGAACAACGGACGGCCCCTCTGACCACATGGGAGTGATGGGCTCGCTGGGTCTGGACCATGGGCCGGTGTAGGACGGCCCGGTAGCGAAGCGGATCTGGTAGCGGAGTGGATTCACGTTCTGATCTTTATAGACGAGATAGTATTTGCCGGCGTCGTGATAGATGGTGGCGTCGATGACGGCGTACCCGGGATCGAAGAGCAGTGAGGGAAGCGTGAAGTGGTGGAAGTTGCTGGTGAGTGAGTAGTAGATACGGTTGCCGAGGCCGGCGTTGTCAATGGCGGTCGACCAGACGAGAATCCACTTGTTCATGGCCGCGTCCCAGTATGTCTCGGGTGCCCAGACGTTGCGCGCGTCGGGGTAATTCTGCATGACGGGAAGTTTGCGCTGCCGGGACCAATGGATGAGATCCGTTGAATCCGCGTAGCCGAGGGAATGCCCATGCCAGTCCCACGTCCAGACCATACGGTAGGTGTGATGCGGGCCCTGTGTGAGGTACACGTCGCGCATGACCTCGCCAGGGAATTGGGGCTTGATCCAGGGCCGGTCATGATTGAGGGGCGTGAAGTGGTATCCGTCGCTGCTGATGGCGAGATAGATGCCTTGCGAACCGGGGTTGCGAAAATAGGCGAACAACCAATACTTCTTTGCCGGCTGAGCGTGCGCGGAGAGCGTGAAAAGAGCGGCGAGCAGGGCAGCAAGAGCAGGGACGCGAAATCTCATGGTGATCCTAGTGGGAGGATGTGGTTAGCTGGGTGGGCCTAAGCCGGTAGCTGAGCGGGCCGAGGGTTGCACGGGAGGCTCGCTTGTGGCCGTCTACAAAGAGCGTGAGTCCACGGCCGATGTGGTAGTGGTCGCCGGTGCGGTCATAAACGATGGTGAGCAGATGACCGTGATAAGGCAGGCCATCGATAGCGAAGTAAGACCATGCCCCGGCGGGAAGGAGCGGATGGATGACGATGCGATTGCCTTCGCGCGGACGCAGGCCGATGAGACCGGTGATGAGCGGATCCGCAAAGCCGGAGTGATCGTAGTAATCACCTCGGCCAGCCATGGGGCTGTGGCGCTCGATGAGGATGTCGCGTGTGATCCACTCATCGGTGTCGGCGTTGAGATCTTCGTCGATCCAGGGGATGAGCTGGCCGTTGGCCAGGCGGAGGTGCTGGCCACGCACGTAATGTGAGAAGAGCTTGTAGTAGTCAGCGTGCGTGGCGTAATGCTGATGCGGCTGGCTGTTCTCCACATTGGCCATGGCTATGAGGGTTTGGGTGGTGGCAAAGGGCCAGGATGGGCCGTTCCACTTACATTTGTCGGGATTGACGAAGTTGAAGCGCGGACTGCGGCGCTCGGCCGTAGTGGGGCCGTATTTCCCGGCGAAGCCGCGGGGATTGAAGATCTGACTCCAGGCGACGACGTGCGAAGGTGCGGGAATGTTGAAGTACCAGGGGATGTAGCCGATGAGCTCCCGGACGTTGGCGAAGTGGGTCTGGGCGATGGGGCCGCGTGGCTTGCGGACTTCGTAAAACCGGGCTTTGGGATCCCAGAGGTATTTTTCAATGCGGGCGCGGAGGGCACGGGCCTCAGCTGTATACTTCCGGGCGACGGCCGGCTGGTGGGCATCGCGCGCGATAGCGGCGATGGCGACATCGTCCCCGTACATATAGCTGTTGAGCGTGGGGCGATAGCCGTTGCCGCTGATACTCTTTTCCATGGCGTCGCGCGTATCGATGGACCAGAAGAGGCCGTTGGGGTCCTGGTGAGTTTTCACCCACTCCTGGGCGTTCGCGCGGAGCGCGGGCAACAGGTCAATACCGAGCTGACGGTTGCCGTTGGCCAGCGTAACGGCGCGGATGGCGTTGGCGAGCCAGTTGCTGTAAAGGCGTGGCTTGGCGAGTGGGGACATCCAGAAGCGGGCGTCTTCGTCTGCAATGGCGCGATTGCGCAGCCAGCGGGACTCGTAGAGCTGGTGCGGCGCTGAGTCGACGATCGTGTTGTAGTACCCGCCCCAGGGCACATGGGGGAGAAATTCCGTGATGACGTAGCCGGTCGGCGTCTTGATGACGTGCTTATGGAACGCGTACCAGCGGAAGTAGTACATCTGTTCAAATTGCTTGTTGGAGGAGCTAAACCAGGGGATGTTGGCGAGCATCCAGGGCCATGGATCGGATGGCTGCTTGCCGGTGGCCTCCACCTGCTGGTGCATGAACTCGCGGATGTAGCGGCGGTATTGGCCAGGGTGAAGCAGGTACGCTCCGTGGCGCGGGGTGGCCGGCGCTGGCGCTCCCCATGCCGCCACGGGAGCGAGAGTTGCAGCGAAGAGAAGAAGCAGGGATGGGAGGACACGATTCATGGCGCGGGAATGATATCGACGACCAATATACGGCGTTCTGTAGGCAATTGGCAAAGATTTTGGAAATTACAAATTCGATTTGAAAATCAAATAGGCAAAATGCAGGGATGGCGGCTAGTACTCTCCATCGAAGGGGCTCATTTGGAATGAGCCGGGGGAGCGAGAGAGGTTCGGCGCATTGCGAGAGGCGAAACCGGAGAAGGTGCCGAAAACTGTGAATCAGCCAGTGTTATCAGGGTCGAGCGAGGTTGAAACCGAAAGAGGGAAATCTATTGAGTTTTCATTTTTTGCCGAGCATGCCAGTCAATTTTCACAATTGTATTTTTATTGTTGACAACTGAAATTTGCTGTTGATAAAAAGTGTGCGTTTTGGAAGGTGACCGTTCCTTTCATCGCATCGTTCAGATTGGCGGCGGGCTCGACTGCGGGCCGATACGGGCGATTTGGAGAAAACGTTGTGCTTTTGAATTTGGAGGAGAGTCAGAGATGAGACGCCTAGTCTTACTAATTACCGTCGTATTGTTGGCGCAATACGCATCAGCGCAGTTGACGCGTGCAACCCTTTCGGGGCACGTGACGGACCCAACGGGGGCTGTCGTGACCAACGCACAAGTCCTCGCGACGAATGTACAAACCGGCGTCAAGACAACTGCTGAGTCGAACGGCGCCGGGTACTATTACCTTCCGTATCTTTCCCCGGGACGTTACGAGTTGACCGTTAAGCGGTCGGGGTTCAAGGCCTATGTGCTCCGAGGTCTCGAGCTACAGACCCAGCAGCACATAATCGAAAACATTGAGCTGTCTCTCGGCAATGTTTCGCAGCAAGTCGTCGTAACGGGCAAGACCCCACTGATTAACATTGCGAATGCAAGCACCGGAGAGGTGCTGTCTCCAGAGATGATGGAGAGTTTGCCGCTTAACGGCGGGTCGCCACTCGGTTTTGCCCACATGATGTTTGGCGCAGTGGCCAAAGGAAAGCATTCCATGGCGCAGGTGAGACCGTTCGACAATCAAACTGCAGATGACTTTTCGCTCGGGGGTGGCTTTTCGTCTTCAAATCAGCTGCTGCTCAATGGTGTGCCAAACATGCAGAATTCAGGGCGCACCGCTGGTTTTAGCCCGATGATGGATGCGGTCAGCGCGGTAAGAGTCAGTGAGTTTGACGCCAACGCCGCAGTCGGCGGGACAGCGGGCGGCGTTGTTGACATTACTACGAAATCCGGCACGAATCATTTTCACGGGTCAGCCACGGAGCATTACGCCGGATCAAGGCCGTTGGAGGCCAGACCATACTTTCAGCCCCCCAACAAGAAAACGCAGTCCACGCACTATAACCAGTTTGGCGCCACTATCGGCGGGCCGGTTTTGATTCCGCACGTCTACAACGGTCGAAACAAAATGTTCTTCTTCTATGCGTACCAGGGATATCGCGGCACGCAGCCCAATACAATCATCACGAGCATTCCGACTGCGCAGGAGCGCCAAGGCAACTTTTCGATCCTTTGCACTGCCGGATTTACGAACGGCATATGCAATGATGCCAGCGAGCAACTCTACAATCCCTACTCTGCGCACCAGGTGGGAACAAACGTAGTCAGGGATCCGATTCTAAATAATACGTTCTCGAATGCAGGTTTGAGTGTGAATCCGGTCGCCAAGGCTTACATGGCCTTGATTCCGTTACCAAACTTCACCGGATCTGCGACAAAGCCGGACGGAGAAAATAACTACTATGCGAACGATCCCACGCTCAATAACTATGGTTCTGAACAGGGGCGGCTGGATTACGTTGTCAGCGAGTCAAATAAGATCGACTTCGTAGGACAGCGCAGCGAGTACGACAATGAGCAGAATAACTATTTTCACAATATTCTAAGTGGATCTACCTCGAGGGTTGTGCTATGGGGCGGACTTGCGAACGATATTGAGAATTTCTCGCCCAGCCTCAGCCTGGAAACACGGCTCGGATTCAGCCGGTCTGAGAATTCTTATGAACCGACCAGCATTGGGACAAGTCCGACAGCCGTGGGTTTCCCGCAATACATGGCCACCAATGCAACGCAGCTTGCCATACCGCCGATGTACTTTGGCGATACCGCATCCATTCCCACGCTTGGCGGGTCGCCCGGGGGAAACTCAAATTTTGATGCGATTCAGTTGTTCACCGACCTCACCAAGAACCTCAACCGCCAAACTATCGAAGTTGGCACTGACTTCGACCTGTACAAGAACTCGACCGTATCCGGAACTCAGGCAGACGGGTGGTTCGCGATCAGTAATGGGACAGGCGACCTGGTAGCGCAAAGCAATACAGCTCCTGGGCAGCCCTTCGGCGGATCGCTTGCGCAATTCGCCCTCGGTGTTCCTGGAGCAGGAGGCTACACGGTCAACAGAAAATACCAGTACAACAGCTGGTATTTCGAATGGTTTGCGCAGGACAACTGGAGAGTGACGCCCAACTTCACCCTTACGGGAGGAGTACAGATTATCCACGAGACACCGGTGGTGGAAAGTCAGAATCACCAGACGGTGGGATTTGATACGACCGCTGTCAACGGAGTTACCCAGCAAGCCATTGCCAATTACCAGGCAAATCCAAACGCTGCGTTGCCGGTGGCAGACTTTAAGCCGTATGGCGGAATTGTCTATGCTACGTCAGGCAATCGCGGCGCATATAACATTCCCTGGGGAGCCATCAGCCCTCGCTTTGGCTTTGCGTATTCGCCTGGGTTTTCGCACGGGACGATGGCAATTCGAGGTGGATTCGCCATCTATGTCAACCCGTTTGCCGACTATAACGCAGGTCAGCAATACGGATACTCACAGTCGACCAATTTCATCGGCACCCAAAACAACAACCAGACGATTACAGGAACGTTTTCCGATCCATTCCCAACTGGCGGTCCTCTCCCGAATCCCATCCAGCTGCCGGTTGGCGATAAGTATGGTTACAATACAAACCTTGGATCATCGATTTACTTCTTCGACCCGAATACAAAATATAACTATTCTGAAAAGTACACCTTGGATGTACAAAAGCAGTTTGGTCATAACTGGCTGGTGGAACTCAGCTACATGGGGGCACGCCAGATAAACCTCTTCTATAGCGAAAATCTCAGCAACTCGTATCTGTATCCTTACCTGAGCCATACGAAGACGCCCGATCCCGCACTGACTTCATACTTCAGCGCTTCGACTCCGAATCCTTTCTACGGGGTTCAGGTGGCTGCGCCGACTAACGGGCTTAGCAACTCCAAACAGATCAGTGTGGGGAGTCTGCTGAAGCCGTTTCCTGAGTTCAGCAACGTCACGGAAGCTCTGATTCCAGACGCCAGTGCCAATTTCAATGCCCTTTTGCTGAAGGTGCAAAAACAACTTTCGAACGGGCTGGAGTTCATCTTTAACTATGAGTATTCGCGCAGTCTGGGCGCTCTCAATCAATTGAATCCCGGCGGGCCTCTGTGGTATGGCGAAACGAGTTCGGACTTCCCGGAGCACGCTTCGCTTATGGCTATCTACCAACTGCCGTTTGGCCGCGGAAGGGAATTCCTGAGCCACTCGAAGGTTGCGGACGAGATTGTTGGCGGGTGGCAGCTGTCAGGCATCTATCAATATCTATCTGGCACTCCGCTTGGGTGGGGTAATGTCAATTACAGCGGGAATTTTTCTGGCTTTAACAATAATCCTCACTATACGCACGGCCCATCGTTCAACACGGCCGGATTCGCCAGGGCATCCTCTGAGCAGCCGAACGGCTATAACTACAGGACTTTTCCTGAATCGCTCTTGCGGTCTGATCCGACGAAGAACTTCGATTTTTCAGTGCAGAAGAACTTTGTCGTCGGGAACGTAATTATCCAGCCGCGCATCGATGCGTTCAACGCATTTAACAGACCCCAATTTAACGGCGCTAACACCAATCCTCGCTCCTCTTCATTTGGGTATGTAACAAGCCAGATGAATCAGGGCCGGCAACTGCAGGGAGGGATTCACATCATTTTCTAGCGTAACTTAACGCAGGCCAGGCGGGGTGGAATGAAAGAAGCTCCACCCCGCTGAACCAACGAGCAATTGGAAATATCCGGGACCTTGATGCAACGGGTCCCGGAGTTCTCTGCCAAGTCATCTGCTGCTGAGGAGGACGGCAGAGTGCGCTGGGATGGTTATGTGCGCGCCTCGCAAAGCAGGGGTCGCAATCAAAGCGATTCCACTTGGGGCAGTGAGTGATGGGCCGGAAAGAACCAACCGGGACCAAGTTGATACGCGGCTCCATGTGCCGACAATTTGGATTGCGGTAGGTAAGTTGGTCTTGTTAATGAGGGCGATGCGGTGCAGTTCTTTACCGTGACTGGCGGCGTTTGCAGCGTAGGCGGTAACACGTTCGCTGTCGCAATCGAAATCGCATGGCAACAGCCTGGTTCCCGCGAAATGTTGCGCAAAGAGCATGCCGAAGTATTCAGGACGGCGCGTGAATCCGGATTCTGGGCTGCCTACGATAGGGGAGTAGATGCCGTAACCTCCGCCGTGAAGATTTACGCCACAGAAGCCGAGAGAGGCGAAGTGAAGCATCATATCGCAGCACCAGAGCGCGGAGGCGAGGACATTGGAGACGCCTGGTTCGCCGCCGTTCCAGCAGGAGTTGACCTCAGAGATGCGGCAGGGAAGGTGCGCGGTGCGCATGGCGTCGAAGATGGTTGGCAGCTTGCTCCATTTCAAAGTGGTGAGCTGCGGATGTGGACTGAGGAGGTTATCGAGGGTGGCCCGAGGATTTCCCGCTGGACCCATGGCATAGTAATGCATCGTGAGAAGGGCAATATCCGAGTAATCCGGAGCTATATCAGCAAATGCAGTGAGGTAGGACAAGTTATTCGAGATATCAGGGCCGGCAAAGCGTGCCTGTGGCACCTGCTTCACGATGGCATCACGAAAAGCAATCCACTCGTGGACGAATTGCTGGGGGCTGTAGTGGTTGTTTCGGAAGTGGCGGAAGGTGTCTGGCTCGTTGCCGATTTGGAAGGCCGCGAGGCGAGGGCCAAGGATGCGATGAGCGGCCTCGGCTTCAGCGACTGCATTGGCTTTGGTTCCGAGCCCGAGATTGAGCCCATAGAGGCAGGTCCAGTTTGTGGCATCGAGGAAGGCGCGAAGATTGCGCAATGCGAGCTCAGAGGTGATGGTGCCCTTTTTTGCAGTGTGGCTTGTATCCGGGCCAAAGACTATGAAAGGCGGAGGCCCCGGCGGCGTGTGCGCGGAGTAAGTGGTGTAGTTGGACGTGCCGCCGCCAAGGCGAAGTACGCCGTCAGGGGTGAGTTCGCGGAAGAGTTGGATAAGGCCGCGATTCCTGTCGGAGAAGAAGCCGGGATTGGCCAGCTGTGCGGATTCGTAACTGAGTCCGGTGAAATCTACCGGCATGGTGTGAGATGCGGTGTGTTCATTTACACGGAGCGAGCCGGTGATGCGAGAGAAAGGCTGGTATGCGGCTTGCAGGGCCCCTGCGCTAAGACAGGTGGATGCCGCAGCCGCGGCAGAAAGCGAGAGAAAACGGCGGCGCGTGAAAAGGACTGGCTTGACGTGGCGCGGGGAACGAATCATTTACGGAAGCCTCCAGAAGTTAGTGCCAGCATAAATGCGCCAGGGACAAGTTGAAGCGTGAATTTGCCGGAAAGGCGAAGAAATGTGAGATACGCGCGAGCCATGCGGTCTGGGTGCGCGGAAGAGTTCTCCATGTCGCAGAGGATGATTCGGAGTGGGTTTGAGCGTGACGAAGCAAACGGAGAGCAATGATCTCGAGAGGCGAGCCATGGAAAGTGAAGCGGGCGGCGTGGTAAGTCAAAGGCCGGTGCTGCGGCACATCGCGAATCTTTGGACACTGCAACAGCATCCTTCGCGTGCAAAGGAATGGGATCTTCGCGACAAGTTGGAGGCGATACGCGACGCGGGTTTCGACGGCGTGTGCTGGGCGCCCGGCCGAGGGCTATGCGAAATGGCGCGCGAGATGGGTCTGATGTTTGTGGGAGGAATGGTCGCCAGGCACAAGACAGAGGTTCCGAGAATGTTGCGGGAGTTGAGCGACGGCGGGGCTCGTCATGTGAATGTGCAGCTCGGCAGCGACGATCTGACTCCGGCGGATGCGCTTGACATGACGATTGCGCTGATGGGCGACGCGGAGGAACTGGGTTTGCTGCCTGCGATCGAATTTCATCGTGGTACTTATCCGGAGACTCCGGGAAAGGCATATGCGCTAGCAGATGCTTACGAGCAGGCGACGGGCAGGCTGTTACGCATTTCTTGGGATTTTTCGCATTTCGCCGTAGTGAAGCATCTGGTTGCGAGCGAGTTTGAGGAGCGGTTGCTGGTGCGTAAGGATCTGGTCCAGCACGCGCAGCAATTTCACTTTCGCCCGTTCAATGGACATCACGTGCAAGTGCCGGTTGCCGGAGCTCCCGGGGAATTGACCCAGGAAGTGCGCGACTGGCTGCCCTTTGCGGAAGCGGTGATGCGTTGCTGGCTGGCGGGGAGCAGCGAGAAAGGGCGAGAGATATTCATTTGCCCGGAACTAGGCCCGGTGGAAGGCGGCTATGCGCTCTCCACGTTCCCAAATTCTTGGGAAGAAGCGAAGGCGCTGCGGGCGGCGATCGACGAGCTGTGGAATAGGGTGGTGCGGTAAATGCGCAGATCAGGTATTTTCGCGGCCGTAGTCCCTGGGGGTGCAGCCGAGCATGCGATGAAAGACGCGATGGAACTGAGGATAGCTGCCGAAGCCAGCCTCGAGCGCAGCGTCGAGCATGGTTCGGCGCTGCCCGTTGCCGTACAGATCGAGGAATCGCTCAACACGCCTGCGATTGCGGAAGTCAACGAGGGTGAACCCGGTCTGCTGGTGAAACAGTCGGCTCAGCCTGCCTGCGCTAAGTCCGGCTTCACGCGCGATGTCAGAAATTGGACGATTGGGCGCGCTGTCGCGGATGAGGCGGGAGGCACGCTCGACGGCGGGGTGAACATCCTGAACGGAAACATTGCTGGCGTGCTGGAAGCAATCCCAGGCAAAGAGCAGAGCATACGCGAATCCGGCATTGAGAAGCGATTGATGCTTTGTGGCGGAAAGGTCAGAGAAGAGATCCCCAAGGCGTTGCGTGTCCCTCTGGGTAAGGCGGCGGCAGGCTTCGCGGGCGAAGCTGGACTGGAGCAGCGGACGGGTCGAGATGTCGACGGCGACGTGGCGAATCATCCTGCGGCGGAACACGCCGATCCACATGCGGAAATCTGGAGTCTGTTCAATGAGGACGTGTTCCTGTGCAGGGAAGAGCCAGAGGAGGTCGCCGCGGCGGATTTCGTAACGGCGGTTGCCCAGGAGGTAGATGCCGCGACCTCGGGTGACGAGATTCAGTTCCAACTCGGCATGAGTGTGGCGGCGGTTGGCGGAGGCAAGGTTGTTGTATTGCCATATCCGGCCATCCAATTTCGGCGGCAGATGCAGATGCTGACGCATGACAAAAAACGATAACAAGTGACGGCGAAAATGAGAAGCGAAATTCGGGAAACCTCTTCTAAAGTTCCGGAGATGATCAAGATCACGGAAGATCAGCGCGAACAATATCGCACGGAAGGCTACATGATTCTGTCGGGTGTGATCCCCGGTGAGATGCTGACGTTGCTGCGGGAGGAATGTTCGTACTACCTCGGCTACTTTGATTCGATAATGGACGCGAAGGGCGTCGAGACTGAAAACATCAGCCATCGGGGGAAGCGATATTTCATTAACAATCGCTACCGATTGAGCAGCCGGCTGTGGAGGTTTATCTTCAGCGATCTGATGGCGGCGGTGGCGCGCGCAACGGTTGGGCCAGAAGCGTACCTTTTCCACGAGCAATGGGTGGTGAAAGGCGCCGAACAGGGCATGAAGTTCGCCTGGCACCAGGACAGCGGCTACGTGAAGTGGTACGATCCAACAACGCAACACCGCCCTTATGTAACCTGCTGGTGCACACTGGATGACGTGAGTGAAGAGAACGGGACTGTGTATCTGCTGCCGCACTCACGCGCGGGCACAAGGGACAGAATGATCGACCACGTGAAGGAAGAGGGGACGAACGATCTTATTGGATACAAGGGAGACGATCCAGGGGATGTGTTGATTGTTCCCGCGGGAAGCATTGTTGCGTTTGACAGCTACGTTCTGCATCGCAGCGGTCCGAATCGAACGCATAAGATGCGGCGCATCTATCTTCCCCAGTACAGCGCCGCGCCGATTGTGCGTCCGGATGGCAAACCATGGGCGATGGCGACGCCGTTCCTGAAGGACGGAAAGAACATTTACGATCACAGCGGAGATACGTCAGTGCGTTACGGTCCGTTTCCGGACCCCACGAAGGATGCGCAATGAGGCAGTTGCCCGGGAGGCCTTGGAGATGGTTGGCCGGGTGAAGAAGGCATGGAAGGCGGATGAGCGGAAGCATTGCCGCGTGATGTCGGTCCAGATAGGAAGGTGACGATAGAGCGGCCGTAGGCGCTATACGCACTATCGGCTGACTGGGCCGGGAGAAGCATTTGATAGCGGATCTGCTCTTGCAATACCTGTCCGGCGAGCGGCGAGAGCAGCATCTGCTGAGGCAGGAACGCGGGGACGCAGGCGCTTCCGGATTGAACTGCGGAAATTCCGTCCAGCCGTAGGACGTATGTCATTATGAGTTCTCGTGAATTAGTTGAGCCCCATGAGCCGGTTGTAATTGGGGATGGTCCCGAGTCGCCGACCCGGCAAGAAGGTCTGCTGACGACGCGGCTGGGTTATGCCTCCAGTGAGGTGGGCGGGCAGCTCGTCTTCTGCGTTATTTCCTTTTATCTGCTCAAGTTTTACACGGATGTCTATGGTATATCCGCAGTGGCTGCAGGAGCGATCCTTCTGTTTGCCAGATGCGTGGATGCGATTGACGCGCCGGTATGGGGGATCCTGTTTGATAAGACGAACAGCCGCTGGGGCAAGAGCAGGCCATGGTTCCTGCGGCTGTGCGTACCGTTTGCGGCGGCTGGCGTGCTTACTTTCACGACCCCGGATTTTGGGGGGATGGGAAAGGTTGCCTTTGCAGCCTGCACTTATGTGGCGTGCAGCGTGCTTTATACGGGCATCAATACTCCGGTGACTTCGATTCTGGCGAGCCTGACACCGAGCGCGAGCGAACGGGTGACGCTGACCAGTTATCGAATGTTCGGTTCAAAGCTCGGTGTGCTGTTTGTGAATTTGACATTGCTGGCGCTCGTGGCTTTACTGGGGCGCGGCAATGACCGTGCTGGGTTCGAGCGAGTGATGCTGATCTATGCGGTTGGGTCAGTGGCTTTGTTTCTGTTTGCGTTTCGGAATCTCGAGGAAAAAGTTCAGGATGTGAAGCCCAGACTCGCAATGAAGGAAAGTGTGGCGGCGCTGCGCGGCAATGTACCCTGGATGATTACATTTGCGAGCAGCCTTCTTTTTTGGATTGCATTTACGGCGAGGATTGCGACTGCCCCGTATTTCTTCCAGTATGTGTTGCGCCGGCCGGGTTGGATTTCGTGGGCGGACAGCCTGGACGTGGTATCGCTGGCGAGCATCGTGTTTCTGCCGTGGCTTTGCCGTGTTACTTCAAAGCGGACTGCGTGGGCGTTGGGCCTGGTGGGCTGCGTGATTGGGCAGGTGGTTCTCTACTATGGCATGGTGGAGGGTTCACTGGGGTGGGTGGTGGCCGGATGGACCGTCGGTTTTTGGGCGAGCGGCGTCGCGATGGCCATGCCATTTTCGATTCTTTCTGACTGCGTGGACTATGGCGAATGGAAGAACGGGATTCGGGCGGCGGGGTTCTTGAGCGCGATTGGCGCGGCGTTCTGCCTGAAGGCGGGAAGCGGGCTCGGCGGCGCCCTGCCGGCGTGGATCATGAATGCATACCACTATGTGCCGAACGTGGCGCAGACGGCGGAGTCGATTACGGGCATCAATATAGGTTGCATCTGGTTGCCGGCGGTGGCCTATGCGCTGGCAATCGTTCCGGTGCTTTTTTATCTGCGATATGAGCGCCTGGAGCCGCGGATTCGCGCGGAACTGGCGGGACGCCGGCGTGAGGCCGCGTAGATGAGTGAATGCGATGATGCGAGATCAGATTGATTCATTTTCGCCGGAGATGGAGAATGCGGCAGCAGTTCTCCGTCAAGGAGAGAGGTTGCTGCGCGTGCGCTTCATAGCGCCGTCCATTGTGCGTGTGAGCTATACCGAGGGTCGTGACTTTGTCGATCGGCGAAGCCGCATTGTAACCGCGGAGCCAGGGCAGGTCACCGTGCGACTTCGAGAGGATGAGAGGAGTATTCGGCTGGAAGGCGATGTGGTGACGGTGGAGGTGGACAAGCACACCGGGGCGCTGCGCTATTTCACCGCGTGCGGAAAGCTCCTGACCCGCGAACCGGAGAGCGGCGGCAAATGGCTCACGCCGAAACCGGTCTACCGAAGCGTCTTCGCGGAGTATGGCGAGGTTGAGGTTAATGAGAATGTGGACGGAGCGCGCGCGACGGGAAATGACCATCGGAGGGTACTGGACCGCATGGCGTTTGAGGCGAGGCTGGAGCTTGTGTTTGCGCCGGACGAGGCGCTGTTTGGCCTGGGATCGCACGAAGAGGGTTTTGGGAATTTGCGCGGCAAGAGTCGCGATCTGTACCAGCAGAACGTGAAGGCGGTGGTGCCGTTTCTTGTTTCTACGCGCGGCTACGGCGTATTGATGGATTGCGGCTCGGCGATGCGTTTCCATGACGGCGTGGAGAGTTCCTGCTGGTGGGCCGACTGCGTGGACGAACTCGACTTCTACCTGATTGCCGGGGCGAAGTTAGAGGATGTGCACCGCGGTTATCACTGGCTTACGGGAGCGGCTCCGATGCTGCCGAAGTGGGCGTTTGGCTATTTGCAGTCA
>CAZWSD010000028.1:0-15639 GCA_964636535.1 uncultured Acidobacterium sp.
TGAAGGCCTTCCAGGAAATCGCGACGATGAAGACGCCCGGAATCGGCGCGGTGGCGAGCGGCATTTCAGAGGCGCTGGTCACGACGGCGTTCGGCCTGCTGGTGGCCGTGCCGGCAGTGTGGATGTTCAACTACTTCACGAACAAGGTAGAGTCCTTTGACGTGGAGATGGACAACTCCTCGAGCGACTTGATCGATTACTTTATCAAGCAGAGCCGCCGGTAAAAGCCGGCAGGTGACACGGCAATGAGCGATAAGCCGGGGACCGGCGACGGTTCCCGGCCACTGATCCTCAACCGTGAGCGGGATTAAAGAAGCGATCAGTCATCTCAGGAATCGCAGGGGAGCACTGCAATGGGAATCGTAGTACGTAACGAGGGCAGCAAAGTCACATCGGACATCAACGTGACGCCAATGGTGGACGTGATGCTGGTGCTGCTGATCATCTTCATGGTGATTGTGCCAGTTCTGGAAAACAAGGTTAACATCAACCTTGCGCGGAGCCGCAATGCTGTCGCGATGAAAAACGCGAGCAAGTCAGACGCGGTGATTGTAGCCGTTACACGCGACAACAACGTGTTTCTTGGGGCGAACGAAGTGAGCCTGTCGAAACTGGGCTCGGAGGTAAGCAGCGATCTGCAGAACAAGACAGACAAGATTGTTTACATTCGGGCAGACGCGCGGTCAACCTACAGCGCAGTAGAGGGCGCGATCGACGCCGTTCGATCGGCCGCGGGGGTTCAACAGTTTGGCCTGTTGACGGATCAACAGCAGTCGTCTGCGCCGCCGCCCCCGACGGGAGTCGCGGGACAATAGTCAGGATGAGGAATTAGCTATGGCAATGTCAGTTGGAAGTTCGGGGCAGTTGAATTCGAATCCGAATGTTACGCCCCTGATCGACGTTCTGCTGGTACTGTTGATCGTTTTCATGATCATCGTGCCGACGACCAAGCACGGGTTGCACACGCAGGTGCCGCTGCCGCCCAAGAAGAAAGAGCAGAACAACAGCCAGTTGAATATTGTGGTGCAGGTGCTGGGCAACGCGAATGCTCCCGCGACTTACAAGATCAACCAGACGACGGTTGCCTTGCCGCAACTGGAAGGCCAGCTGGCGCAGATTTTCGCAACTCGGGCAGACAAGACGATGTTCATCAAGGGTGACCCAAATCTAGACTTTCGGCAGGTGGAAGTCGCGGTGGACAGCGCAACGGGTGCGGGGGTGGATCATATCGGCATCATCACCCCGAAGGTCGCAGCCGGTCAGTAACGAAGAATCTTAGATTGGGTTGTCCTGGTAGATGGGATGGCCCAATCGGCGCGAGTGGCGAGCAGTTTTCGGGAAAGGTCCGAGGTTGCCACGCGGTGCAAACGATTTACAATCATTGGGCGAGGAATTTTTGCTTGTCGATCCCAGCCCCTCTGGCGATCCAAGGAGAAGGAAAAGCATGAACCGATTTGCAAGAGTCCCGGTGCTGGCGGCTGTGACGGTTACCCTGCTGGCCAGTTTGACCGGGTGCAAGCAGCTGGAGGCCAGAAACCAACTGAACAAGGGCGTGGAAGCGTACAAGGCAGCCCATTACGAAGAGGCCATCAATCACTTTCAGAAAGCTGTGAGCCTAGATCCGAACTATCCGATGACGCGTGTGTATCTAGCCACGGCGTATGCGCAGCAAGTGGTTCCGGATCTGAAGACGCCTCAAAACGAGAAGATCGCGCAGACTGCGATCGACGAGTTCAACAAGGTTCTGGAGAAGACGCCAGATGATGTGACCAGCCTTGCACAGATCGCGAATCTGTACATGGACCTGGATGAATTTGGCAAAGCGAAGGACTGGAACCGAAAGGTTCTGGCAGCGGATCCGAAGAACTCGCAGGCCGCATATACGATTGGCGTGATTGACTGGCGCGAAGCGTACAAGAACTCGATGGGAGTGCTGAAGGCGTCCAATTTGACCGATAACGGCAAGGGCAACGCGAAGCTTCCGAAGCAGTATTGCGAGGCTCTCAAGAAAGAGAACACCGATACCGTGAACGAGGGTATCCAGTATTTGCAGAAGGCGCTGGACATCAATCCGAGCTACGACGATGCCATGTCGTACATGAACCTGATGTACCGCCAGAAGGCGAACATTGACTGCGGCAATGCGAAGCAGCGCGATGCGGATGTACAGACCGCCGATAACTGGGCGGCCAAGCAATTGGCGACGCGGCGCGCGAACGAGCTCAAGCAAAGTAAGGGCAACCAGGGCATCGTGATCCAGTCAGGAAAGTAAGGCAGAAGCAAAGTGTAGTGAAAGCCTCCGGGAGACCGGAGGCTTTTGCATTTTGCCCGGGAGGGGTAAAGAGGCGGGACGTGCGAGAGCTTTACGGAATCCGTTAGAATCCTTGGTTGCCGCGGAACGAGCGAGCCGGGACGGTGAACAGGGGCATGAAGTTTAAGAAGATACTCATCGCGAATCGAGGGGAAATTGCACTGCGGGTGGAGCGGGCGTGCCGGGAACGGGGCGTGTCCACGGTGGCGGTGTACTCGGATGTGGACCGTGCAGGGCTGCATGTGCTGGAGGCGGATGAGGCGTACCGGCTGGGGCCGGCGGCGGCGACGGAATCGTATCTGAGGGGCGACAAGATTCTGGAGATCGCGAAACGAACAGGTGCGGACGCGATTCATCCGGGGTATGGATTTTTGTCTGAGAATGCGGACTTTGCGGAGGAGTGCGAGCGGGCGGGAGTCAAGTTCATCGGACCAAGGGCAAGCGCGATGCGGGCGCTGGGTTCGAAGACACGGGCACGGCAGGCCGCGGATGCGGCGGGAATGCCGCGCACGCCGGGATCGACGACGGGGCTTGGATCGCTTAAAGAGGCGAAGGAGGTCGCGGAAAAGATTGGCTATCCGGTGATGCTGAAGGCGGCGGCGGGCGGTGGCGGCAAGGGCATGCGCGCGATAGCGACGCCGGAAGATCTGCCGGGGGCGTTTGAGTCTGCGCGGAGCGAGGCGGAGCGGGCGTTTGGGTCAGGTGAGGTCTATCTTGAGAAGCTGATAGAGCGCCCGCGGCATGTGGAGATCCAAGTGCTGGCGGACGAGCATGGGAAATGCCTGTACCTGGGCGAGCGCGAGTGTTCAGTACAGCGGCGGCACCAGAAAGTGATTGAGGAGGCGCCCTCGGCGGTGGTGGGAACGGAGCTGCGGCGCAGCATGGGCGAGGCGGCGGTGCGGCTGGCGCAGGGAGCGGGATATACGAATGCAGGCACGGTAGAGTTTCTCCTGGATAAACATGGGAAATTCTACTTCTTGGAGATGAACACACGATTGCAGGTGGAGCACCCGGTGACAGAGCTGGTGACGGGGTTGGACCTGGTGCATCTTCAAATTGATGTAGCGGAAGGCAGGCCGCTGGCGCTGCGCCAGGAAGAGGTTGCGCTGCGTGGGCATGCAATCGAGTGCCGGGTGTACGCGGAGGATCCGGAGAACCAGTTTTTCCCGTCGCCGGGGAAGATCACGCGGCTGTTGCAGCCGGGAGGGCCTGGGATTCGCGAGGACTCCGGCGTGTATGAGGGCTGGACGGTGCCTATGGATTACGATCCGATGCTGTCGAAGCTGATTGCGTACGCTCCGACGCGGGAGATGGCGATTGCGCGGCTGCTGCGGGCGCTGGATGAATATGTCATCGGGGGGATCCGGTCGAACCTGGGGCTATTCCGGCGGATTCTGCAGGATGAGGATTTCAGACGGGCGGAGATTGACACGGGATATCTGGACCGATTGTTGAGTGCCGCGCCAACGAGCAGGCTGAAGCGTAAGCCAGCGGTGGAGCTGGCGGCGGTGCTCGGCGCGGCGCTGCTGGAGACGACGCGGAGCGCGGGCGAAAACGCCGATGGGGGTGGTGCGAGCGGCGCCGAAGACCGTGCGTGGAAGCTGGCAGCGCGCAGGGAGGCCATGCGGTGAAGGTCTACCTGGAGATTGGGGGGGAGCGGCGTGCGATTTGGCTGGAGCGGACAGGGGACGGTGTGTACCGGGCGATGGTGGACGAACGCGAGGTGGAAATCCACGCGGAGGTGGTGCGGCCCGGGGTGTTGTCATTGTTGATGGAGGGGCGCGCATATCGCGTTGTGGCGGAGGAGACGGTGGAGAGCGAAGACTCTGCCGTGCACGTGGGGCGGGAGCGGTTTGCATACCGGATGGAGGATCCACGGTCCCTGCGGTCGCGACGCAGGGCGAATGAGCACGAGGGAGGACCGCTGACGCTCAAGGCGTCGATGCCGGGCAGGGTGGTTAGGCTGCGGGCGCTGGAAGGCGAAACGGTGAGCACCGGACAAGCCGTGCTTGTGATTGAGGCGATGAAAATGCAAAATGAGGTGAGATCGCCGAAGGATGGTCTGGTGGCAAAGCTGCTGGTGGCGCCGGGCGAAGCGGTCGGAGCTGGGCAGGATCTGGCGGTGATTGAGTGAGTGGACAGACTGCCGTGGGTGGGCGAACGGCAGTGGAAATGACGTGAAGGGCCGTGGGGGCCGGGTGCAGACATGAGGGAAGCGGTGGGATAATCAAAACAGCGAACTTGAATGACTAAGGTGGGTCTCTTTTGGTGCGTATCCAAAGAACAATCATGTGCGGCGTTCTGATGATTGCCGCAGTCGGGTGCCGTGCTCAGGCGCCGGCTCCTTTATCAAAATCGAATCCAGTGCTGAACGCCAGGATTGAAACGGCGATTCGCAATCAGCTGAGCGTGCCGCCGATCTACAGGATCACGATCGGTCCGGAAAAGAAGAGCAAACTTGCGGGGTACAACTCAATCCTGGTGACGTTCTCGCTCCCTGGGCACCCTGACCGGACGCAGCAGTTGACGTATTTGGTTTCAACAGACGGGAATACGCTGGCGCGGCTTTCGAAGATCGACATCAGCAAGGATCCCGATTCGATGCTGCCGATCGCGGGAAGGCCGATTCGTGGGAATCCGAAGGCGAAGGTGACGCTGGTGAACTTCGACGACCTGGAATGCCCATTTTGCGCACGGCTGCACGCGGAAATCTTCCCGGGGCTGATGGATCGATACAAGGGTTTGCTGCGGGTCATTTATGTGGATTTTCCGCTGACGGAGCTCCATCCATGGGCTATGCACGCAGCGGTGGATGCGAACTGCCTGGCATCGCAGAATGGCAAGGCCTATTGGCACTTTGTGGACTATGTGCATACGCACGGCGAAGGGATTACGGGTGCGCATGAGGACGTGACAAAGGCCTTTGGACGGCTGGATAAACTGGCCGAGCAGGACGGCACGAGCTATCATCTGGACACCGCAAAACTGGATGCGTGCGTGAAGGCGCAGGACGAAAGTGTGGTGCGAAAGGAAATGAAGGCTGGAGATAAGCTGGGGATTTCCGCAACACCGACGTTTTATGTGAACGGTGTGCGCTGGGCCGGGGTGCTGGATACATCGGATCTGGATTTGATGATCGACCGCGCGCTTCGGCAGCAGGGCATTACGCCTCCGGGGGCGCGCGCGGCGGACAATCCGGCGCCTGCCGCGAGCTCGAACAACAACGGGGTGGGGATAAGCGGCACGAGGAAGACAGCCAAGGGCGCCTAGGAAAAGCCACTGGAGGGCCATACCTGTGGATGCCCTCCTTCTTGTGCGTGTCGATCCGTGCAGAGCGTCGGGAGGCGGGATGGATAACGCGGCCGGTGCTCTGCGTACTCGTCAAATGAGGCCTGCCCGCGTATTCTATAGCAGGTTAGTTGCCGCTTCCCCGGCGGGCTCCCAGGAGACGTGTTTGTTGCTTTCTCGAATTCGCCCTTTGCGCATGTTTCGCACTCCCTTCGGATCTTCCCGTGCAACCAAGGCGTTAGCAGCGGCCAGTCTGCTGGCGGCGACCGTTGTGGCTGTAACCGGCTGCAATCATGGTCACAAGGCCGACGTGATGGCGACGGTGAATGGCAAGCCGATTATGAAATCAGAAGTGGACATGGTGTATGAGAATACAGTCGGAAGCCAGGCGCAGAAGCCCTCGAAGGTCCAGGCCGAAATCGTACGCCTGAGCATATTGCGGCGACTGATTGACCAGGAGATTTTGATGCAGCGCGCGGCGAAGATGCACCTGGTGGCGAGCGATCAGGATGTGAACTCGCAACTGAGTGAATACGAAGCACCCTTCACCAAAGAGCAGTTCAAGCAGCGGCTGGAACAGAATCACCTGACGCTGAACGGTCTGAAGCGCGAAATCCGGGACAACCTGACGAAGCAGAAGCTGATCAACAAGGAAATCAACTCCAAGATCGATATCACCGATGCCGAGATCACGTCCTATTACAAGGACCACATCGCGGATTTTAATGTCACGCAGCCGGAATACCACATTGCGGAGATCGTGGTGACAAACATCCCGGGGAATCCGCAACAGGTGGGCAACCTGCAGAACAGCAAGGCCATGAACGATGCCGAGGCGCGGAAGAAGATCGAAATGCTGGACAACCGGCTGAAGAACGGGGACGATTTCGGCACGCTGGCGTCGAATTTCTCAGAGGATGCCAACAATGCGAGCAACGGCGGGGACATGGGGTACATTTCCGAGGACTCTCTGAAAGGCGATCCCGAAGTCTATAGCGCGATCTCGAAGCTGACGCCGGGCGAGATTACGGGGATTCTGCCGATGTACGCGACCCCCGCAGACAATAAGGTGATTGGCTATGCGATATACAAACTGTTGGACAAGGAAAGCCCGGGTCAGCGGGATTTGAGCGATCCGCGGGTGCAGCAGTCGATCCGTCAGCGGCTGCAACAGAGCCGGTCGCAACTGCTGCAGGACGCGTATCTTGAAATGCTGCGCGACCAGGCGCGCGTGCAGAATTTTTACGCGGAAAGGATCTTTAAAGAGGGCGCAAAATAGGATAGAAGTGACGGCGCAAGAAAAAGGGCGCCTGAAGCCGATGCGTGCAGACCGTTGCGTTGTTGACGCAACGGTTTTGCTTTAGTTGCTGTCTCGCTGGCGGATGGTGACGAGGTGAATGCTGGCGCTAACCTCAGGGACGGTGCCGTCGTTGACTTGCACGCTGGTGGGAGTTCCCATGATCTCCATGCGATGGGTGACTTCGGTATTGGCGGGAATACGGACGTAGTTGGTGACCCTAGTGGAGGTTGAGACCACCGTGACGGGGGCGACACAGGGCGCGAAGCCGCGATTCAGGATATCAATAGCGACGAGGGTTTCTCCGAGGCCGACTTTGGCGGGAAAGACGTGGAGGACGGAGAGTTCAGGTAGGCCTGGATCGTTGTAAACCCAGTTTCGGAAGAACCAGTGAAGATCTTTGCCGCTCGTGTGCTGTAGCAGGTTTTCAAAATAAAGGCGATTTGTATCCTTTGCAGGTGCATATTGCCGAAACGCGGTCTGGAGTGCCTGGTCGCCGGCAAGATGACGCAGCATCCAGAAGACATAGGCAGACTTGGTGCGCAGGTATATGGGATCCCACGCTGAGATGAGTGGCTCGCCGGTGCTGTCACCTGGCGAGGCGGGTTCAGCGATGGCGAGGGCCCCGCGCTGGCTCTCAAGATATTCGAGCGCGGCCTGGCGGCCGTTGGCGGATTCGATCCAGAGTGTCACCATGAAGGAGGAGACGCCCTCCTGCAGCCAGGCGCGCGGCGACTGGAACCAGGCGCGGGCGAACGCGTGGACGAGCGGCGTGGCGAGAGCGGTGGACGATGCCCGCGTGACGGGAGTAAGCAGCGCGGCGCCGAGCTGGGTGGGAGCGTCATCACGTTCCGGGAGATCGATGACGGCCAGTGAAGCGGCGGGATGCGGGCCCAGCCACTTTTGAAGCAGCGGGGTCACCAGGTCCGCGGCCCGGAACCAGGCGGAAGTGTTTGCACTGTCCCCGGGAAGTGAGAAGATCTGGATGTGATGCTCCTGCGTCACCTGGCGGCGGGCGAGTACCATTGAAAGCTGCTGGAAGCCGATGAGCTGCGTGGGCAAGGTGACTGTGACGACACCAGGGAAGGTGGCGGTTGGGACGGAGACGGGCGCGCTGATGGGAACGAGGCGGCCGTCGAGGACAGCGACGTTGGGAGGCTGGTTAAAATACTCAACTGTAACAGTCATGGCTACAGTCGCGGTGCTCTCGCGCAGCTTCTGCCTTGCGATTTCTTCAAAGAGCTGGTTGCCAGCACCCAGTGAAACGGGCACGGAACTGACGGGATACCAGACGACGTCCCCGAAGCCGCGAAGACCAGTGAAGTCTGCTGATATTCGATCCCAGTCAGAAGCTTTGGCGACGGCCGGTGGGGTGCCGATGGCTTGAAAGCGGTGGCCAGAGACGGGGATTTTTCCACCGTAGAAAGCCTTGATACGCGTGCTGGCCCCAGGGGCGAGCGGGGTGGACAGGAGGATGTCGGCCTCAGTGAGTTTGCCAGTATGGTCGGCGTCGCTGGCAATAGTTTGCTGAGCATAAGTAAGCGGCTCGCCGTTGGAGCCAATGCCCTGAAACTGGAGCGTGGACGAGACCTGAAGGGCGATTTCGTGGAGTGGCTGCGAACTGGTATTGCGGAGGGTTAAGCGGGCCTCGGCGGAGATGGCCTGATCGCGCGGCGTGAGATGAACATCGAGATCGTAAGCCGTGATGGTGATGGCCCGGCGCTCCCGGTTGGTGGCCCTGGGGACATTGGACGAAGGTGATGGCTCGGCCTCGGCACCCTGATTGTCTAGAGATCGTGAAAAGAGAATCCTGCCGGGGAAAGACTGGCGTTGCGGCTGAGGCTGCTGGGGAATTGGAGCGTTGGGGGTGCTTTGCGCGGCGGTCGCGCAAGTCACGGACAGTAGGATGGCGGCGATGGTGATGGCCGAAGGACTTCTGAACTTCATGAACCTATGCCTTTCAACTTCTTTGGCCTGGCAGGTGTAGGGACAGTGGGGCTGGGGTCGTGACGTCGACGCTGGCGGGCGGCCTCGTAGAGAACGACGGCACCGGCAGCGGAAACATTCAATGATGAGACGCCACCGGCCATGGGGATGCGCAGGAGGTGGTCGCAGGTGCGACGGGTGAGATCGTGGAGGCCTTCGCCTTCGCGACCGAGCACGACGACGGTGGCGGCGGTCCAGTCGTAGGCGTCGTAGTCGATGGACCCGCGCTCGTCGAGACCGACGCACCAGATATTATTCTGCTTGATCTGCTCGAGGGCACGGACGAGATTGACGACCCGGGCGATGCGTATGTGTTCGGCAGCCCCCGCGGACGCTTTGACGGCAACGGCGCTGAGCGGCGCTGAGCGGCGTTCGGGCAGGATGACTCCGTCGACGCCGGCGCCGTCGGCAGAGCGTAGGAGCGCGCCGAGGTTCTGGGGATCTTCGACCCCGTCGAGGGCGAGAAAGAGAGGATTGGTGGAGGAGATGGCGAGCTTGGCGAGGATATCTTCGAGGGTGAGGAAGTCGCGCTCGCGGACGACGGCGACGACGCCCTGATGAGCGGGAGTTTTGGCCATTCGCGTGAGCTGGTCACGATTTTCAAAGCGCACGCGAATGCCGTGCGCGCGGCAGAGATCGACGACACGCTGCAGCTTCTGGACCGCGCCATGTTCCTGGCGCTCTCGGCTGACGCAGACATGATCGAAACGGCGATTGCCGGCCCGCAGGGCTTCTTCTACCGGGTGCAGCCCGAATAATACGTCCACGTGATCAGTTTATCGGTTTCAGCGGCGCGGATACATGGGTGCCGCAGCCACGGCCGGTGAAGAGCTGGTAGTGACATAAGTTACTGTATGCGTGCCAGCTGCTGATTATGGTCAGAGTGGAGACAGAATCATGGCAACCGCAATCGCAAGCATCGAGGAAGAAATAGCCGACCGCCCTGCCGCGCGGGAGGGTGTAGGGCGCGAGCCGCCATCGGAAGAAACGCTACGACGGCTTTATAGCTACATGCTGAAGTGCCGGACGGTGGAGGAGAAGATAAGGATTCTCTTTAAACAGGGGCGCTTTGCGGGGAACTATTTTGCCGCGGTGGGGCAGGAAGCGACGGCGGTTGGGACGACGCTGGATCTGCTGGAGAAAGATGCGATTGCTCCTTCACACCGCAGCTTTATCACCCACATTATGAAGGGCACGCCGCTGAAGCTGCTGTTTGCGCAGCTCTATGGGCGGAGAACGAGCCCGGACCAGGGCCGGTCGGCGCCGGCGCATTGCGGTTATGCTCCGCTGAACATCATTACGCCTTCGTCGACGATTGCGGCGCAACTGAACATCGGGACGGGGATTGCGCTGGCCTTCAAGATGTGGCGCGAGCCGAATGTAGTGGTTGCGCTTTCAGGGGATGGATCGACGAGTCTTGGATTCTGGCATGAAGCCATGAACTTTGCCGGGGTGCAGAAGCTTCCGGTGGTGTTTGTGGTGATTAACAACCTGTATGCGGAGTCGGTTCCGCTGCACCTGCAAACGGCAGTGACGGACATCAGCGTGAAGGCGAAAGGGTATGGAATCCCGGGTGTAAGCGTGAACGGGAACGATGTGCTGTCGGTATACCAGGCGACGCGCGAGGCGATTGCGAGGGCGCGCGCGGGAGAGGGCGCAACGCTACTGGAATGCCCGACTTACCGATGGTATGGACACTCGGAGATTGATCCGGTGACGTACCGAACGCCGGAGGAGGTGCAGGAGTGGAAGCAGCGCGATCCAATTCTGGCGATGGAGCAGCGGCTTGTGGGCGACGGATTGTGGACCGAGGCGTGGAAGCAGGCGCTGCTGGGAGGCTTTAAGGAAGAAATCGAAGAGGCGGTGGAGTTCGCCGAGAAGTCGCCGGTAGCCGAAGCGGAGGAATGCCTGGACCACCTGTATTCGTTCAGCGTGCGGGAGCGCGAGCTGGACAAGAGGACATGGAGCCCGAAGTTTGAGATAGGGAGGAGATAAGCGATGCCGGTAATGAGCTACATTGACGCGATCAATACGGCACTGCGGGAAGAGCTGGCGCGCGATGAGAACCTGTTCCTGATTGGGGAAGATATCGGTAAGATGGGCGGAGTCTTCAAGGCGACGAAGGGACTGCAGGAGGAGTTTGGCGCGGAGCGGGTGATGGATTCGCTGACACAACAGGCGGCGAAGCTGCGCTACCGGAGCGCGGGAACGCAGACCTGTCCGATCACGGTTCGGGTTTGCTATGGCGGCGGCGTGGGCGGCGGGCTGTATCACTCCCAGACCAATACGAGCTGGTTCATTCACACGCCGGGACTGGTGGTGGTGGCACCGTCTTCTGCGTATGACGCGAAGGGGTTGTTGAAGGCGGCGATTCGTGACGAAAACCCGGTCATGTTCTTTGAGCATAAGAAGCTTTACCGCTCTGTGAAAGAGGACGTGCCTGCGGAGGATTACACGGTTCCGCTGCTGAAGGCCGCGGTGAAGCGCGCGGGTACGCATTTGACGGCCGTGTCCTACGGGTACAAGCTCCGGTTGACGCTGGAGGCCGCGGAACGAATGAAGCAGGAGCACGGCGCTGAGGTAGAAGTGATCGATTTGCGGACGCTGGCGCCGTGGGATAAGGAGATGGTGCTGGATTCTGTGGCGCACACGAGCCGCGTGGTGATCGTGCATGAGGACAATCGCACGCTGGGGATCGGCGCGGAGATCTCCGCAACTATAGCCGAGCAGGCATTTGACTGCCTGGATGCGCCGATTGTGCGTGTGACTCCGCCGGATATTCCTGCGATTGCAGCGGCGGCGGCGATGGAGCACTTCTACATGCCGAATGTGGACAAGATAGTTGCGGCGATGGAACAGGTGATTCGCTATTAAGGAAACCGCGATGGGCGCTGTGGGAAAGACAGGACAAGGAGTGGTGCTGACCATGCAACCGCCAGGCTTAATGGAACGCGAAAGTGGTCCGGGACGCACAGCCTTCGCTTTTGGACAAGGGCGCGGCGAGAACAAAAAGAAGGTGATTCGGCGCGCCGCGCCGGATCGCTCGCAGAAGGTTCGGCATGTGGTGCAGTGGGTATTTGTGGCGCTGAACATCTGGATTGGCGCACAGTTTTACCTGTGGGTACGGTATATGGAACGCGTTGGGCCCGGCTTGTACGTGAGCCGTCCGCCGGGTGTGGAGGGATGGTTGCCGATCGCCGGATTGATGAACCTGAAGTATTTCCTCATGACGGGCCAAGTCCCGACGATTCATCCGGCGGCGATGTTTTTGCTGGTGGCGTTTCTGGCGATCAGCCTGCTGATGAAGAAGGCGTTCTGTTCTTGGCTTTGCCCGATTGGCACGCTTTCAGAAAATTTGTGGAAGCTGGGCAGGCAGATATTCAAGAGAAATCTGCGATTGCCGCGGTGGCTGGATATTCCACTACGGAGCCTGAAGTATCTGCTGCTGGGCTTCTTTGGATTCTTTATTGCAGTGATGTCTGCGCAGGATCTGGCTGGATTTATGCAGACGCCGTACGCGCTGGTGGCCGACGTTAAGATGCTGAATTTCTTCCGGTACATGGGGGTGACGGCGGTGATCGTTCTGCTGGCGTTGGTGGTGCTTTCGGTGGTGATCCAGAATTTCTGGTGCCGGTATCTGTGCCCGTATGGGGCGCTGATGGGGATTATGTCGCTGCTGAGCCCTGTGAAGATCCGGCGCGACAAACAAGCGTGCATTGATTGCGGGAAGTGCTCACGGGCGTGCCCGTCGCAGTTGCCGGTGGACAAGCTGGTGCAGATCCAGTCTGTGGAGTGCACGGCGTGCATGGAGTGCGTGGCGGTGTGCCCGGCGGAGAATGCGCTGCAGTTTGCTATGGCCCCGGCGAAAGCCGCAGAGGCGGAGCAGCGCTGGAAAGGGCGCGTGGTAGGACCGGTGGTGACTGCGGCGGCCGTGGTGGCGCTGTTTGTGGGCACGGTAGCGATTGCGAAGGCGACCGGCCACTGGCAGACTCACCTGCCGCGCAGAGTGTACATGGAGTTGGTGAGGCACGCGAGCGAATTCACGCATTGAGCGATTGCGAGCGCGGAGGGCAGGGCCAGGTACGCTGAAAGCGTACCTGTTGGTATTACTTTCTTCGAGTCTGGAACTCGGAGCCGATGGCGGCAATGGCGGCGCGATCCAGGATCCTGGCGGCGCGGGGGAAGACGGTGAACTCTTCGAAGCGGATGTGATCGGTGTAGATACGCTGCAGGTTGGCCGTGGCGGCAAGCAGGTTACGCTGGTCGGCGGTGCTGAAGGCGGCAGAGACGATCCACCTGCGGTAGAGTGACTCGATTTGTTGATGGAGCTGCTCGGTGCGGCGGTGATCGTCTTCAAGATGGGCGAGGTCGGCCAGGGGCGGACTGGGCTGTGCCGCGCGGAGGCGCGGGAAGAGGGAGTGCTCTTCGTCGGCATTGTGGCGGCGGCCGCCCTCATTGAAGTAGTGAAGGGCAGCGGCGACCGCGGCTGATTCTTCCTGATCGAGGGGCCTGCCGGTGGCCTGCGCGGCGATGGTGGAGAGAATGTGAAGGAAATGCTCGATGCGGCGGTGGCAGTCGGTGAGCATGCCGAGGGGGTTGTCGAATCCGTTGTCTGGCTTTGCGCCAATCTGTACGGCCATGTTGGTACCTTTGGGAAGAGTCCTGGTGAGATTGGATGATCGATACGGCTTGCGGGTGGTGGGCGCCGAAAATTCAGACGCCCTGGAGAACGTGCAGCGTGGTAGCTTTGCGAATCGTGGGCGGAGGCATGACGTAGCCCTTCGGGATGTAGGCGCAGCAGGGCTCTTCGGTCATGGGATCGCCGGTAAGGGCGTAGGCGCGAGAGCGGGATCCACCGCAAACCTCCTTGAATTCGCATTGACCGCATTTGCCTTCCAGTTGCGAGGTATCGCGAAGTCTGCGAAAAAGAGGCGAGTGGCGATAAATAGACGCGAGCGTTTGCAGGCGAATATTGCCCGCGGCGAGGGGCAGGAATCCGCTGGGAAAGACTTCGCCAAGGTGAGAGATGAAGACGAAACCTTTGCCGTCGTTGAGGCCACGGGGCGCGCTGCCGATCATGTCTGCCGGTCGCTCAACGGGAGCAGCTGGAGGGATGCCGGATTGGCGTTCGGCAACGTGCTGTTGCAGGAGGTAGCGGCGATAGTGCTGGGCCTCGGTGGTTTTGATATCGAAGCTGGCGGTTTTGGATAGCTGATGGAGTCTGGCGAAGATCTGCTCGAATTCGTCGGCGCTGAGCAGATCGCTGAGCTGGCCACGACCGGTGGGGACGAGAAAGAAGACGCTCCAGAGGGTGATTTTGAGGGATTCCATGATCTGGACGAGGGAGTCGATTTCTCCGATGTTGCGACGGCTGAAGGTGGTGTTGATCTGGCAGGGGAGTCCTGCTTCGTTCGCCCAGCGGATGGCGTCGAGCGTGCGAGCGAAGGAGCCGCTCATGCCGCGGAAGAGATCGTGGGTGAAGGCGGTTGCGCCATCGAGGCTGACGGCGAGGCGGGCGAGGCCGGCTTCCTTGAGCCCGAAGATGACATCGCGGGTGAGCAGCGGGGTTGCGCTGGGGGTGAGCGAGACGCGCACGCCGACTCCGCGGGCGTGCTCGATGAGCTCGAAGAGGTCGGGGCGCTTGATGGGATCGCCGCCGGTGAGAACGAAGACCGGAACCTGGAGAGCGGCGATCTGGTTGATGAGGTCCTTGCCTTCATCGGTGGTGAGCTCGCCGGGATGGCGGTAAGGTTGCGCGGAAGCGCGGCAATGGAGGCAGGCGAGGTCGCATGCCTGGGTGACTTCCCAGATGGCCAGAAAAGGTCGCTCGTTGAAGTCGATGGTTTTGGCGGGTGGACGGAATAGATCATTCATGATGTGACTCCATCGCGGTACAGTCTTGCGGTGCACCGCGCGTGCCGAAGGCGGCTGAAAGTCGCCGTGGATTGCACGGTTTTCAACCGAAGCTCTCCTCCAGCTCAATGGCGCGCGGGAAGAGGATATTGTTTTCGAGGTGAACGTGCTGGTGCAGATCGTGCTCGAACTCGAGGAGGGCCTGATAGAAGCCGCGGTAGGTGGGACAGGCGCCTTGTGGCGCCGTGTAATCGCTGCTGAGCTGGCGGATCTGCGCCGTGATCTCACCGGCGGCGTCGTGTTCGGACATCATGACGCGGATGGGATTTCGCACGGAGCCGGAGCAGCCGAACGAGCTAGGTCCGCAGGTGGCGAGATTGCGCTCGAGGTTGGTGATATAGGGGAAGAGCATCATTTCTTCCTTGGCGAGATGCGCGATAAGATCGCTGCCGATTTCGTCGACCAACTGCTGGATATGGGGCAGCTCCGGGCGGTCGTCGCCGTGCCGCGCAACTACCTTTTGCGCGAGATATTGCAGGCGAGGCAGCTCATTGCGGATGTAGGCATGGTGTGTGCGGACGATGTGGTCACAGATCGCGCCGAGCTGGAAGGTCATCCAGTCGGGGCCTTCCGGCCGGTGCTGGGTTGCGGCGTTCCGGATTGCGGCGAGCAGCTCGTCGACCTGAATAGCGCGCTCCTCGCAGACCTCTGCGAGAGGACGACGGCCTCCGCAGCAGTAGTCAATTCCATACTTCTCAAAGACGCGGATCGAAGCCGGTTGCTCGATCGCGATTTCGCGAACAGTTGTTTGGGGTGTTGCCATGGCGAGCCTCCTACATGCGAAGTTAGCGGGAATGGCGCAGTGGGGCTGCGACTAAAGTCACTTAGAACGAAAATCGGAAAG
>CAZWSD010000029.1:0-15444 GCA_964636535.1 uncultured Acidobacterium sp.
GCGATGGGTGCGTCGCCAAGCGGGGCTCCGGGATGTCCGCTGTTGGCTTTCTCGACCGCGTCGACGGCCAAGAAGCGCAAGGCGTTGATGGAAAGCTGCTGCAAATCATTCATAAAAAGGCCTGCCCTTTCGTCTCTCAGGTAGCTGTTGCCGGCCGCTGCCGGGCACCTGTTTGCCAATTAGTCTCTCGGAGTGAGATGAATCGAATCGCCGGGCGGGCACCGCGGATTAATCCGCATTCGCAATGGCCACGTCAAAGTTACGGCCTTCCCAGCGAAATTCCTCCGTCCAGAAAAGAGTAAATGAAACTGTCCCCTGGCGCAGATCCTGAACCGGCAGATCCACAAAGCTGATATGGTTGCCGACCAGGCTGCTCTCTGTGATTTCATTGGTTTTCCAGTCATCCCTGGACCACAGGACGCGGAATGTCTGGCTAGCGATGATGCGAAGCTTGCGGCCGGCTCTCATCTCGCGGATGGCGCGATTCAAAAGAAACACGTCGACGAGGGCTTGCTGCCTGTCAGGCCCGGTATACCGGTCAGCGACGGCATCAATCCGGTCGAAGACACGCCCGTCGTGGACAGAACGAAGGAGTTTGAGATATTCGGCGTGTGCCCAGACGAGCGGCATCGCCGAGCCCGCGGGATCGCCGCATTTCACGACGCTTCCGGCGAGGAAGATGTCGGGCCCATCCCAGACCTGCTCGGGGAGCATGCCGCCCTCGGAGGCGAATCCCTCCATAGCGACGATGTACGGGCGAACGTCGTTGCCGGCGGCCAGTTCGTAGTGAGCGCGTTCTCCTGTCAAGATGGGCCAGGCGCGTCCTTGACCCCATCCCGTGAAGGGGCTGGCGTCAGCGCCGGTTCCATAGCCGTCGTAGTTGTAGCGGCGCCAGCAGGGGCCGTGCGGGGTATCCACCTTGAGGATGTAGTCCACGACTTTGAGGGAGTCAACCATGAGCGGGTCGTCGGCGCGCCGGATGCCGTATCGGACGAGCTCAAGGAATCCGGCATCGATGATCTCCCTTGCCTCAAATTCGGAGCGGGTACCCGGCGGGCGATTATTCAGCGTGAGCTTCTCAGTGCCGCAACCCTCGTGGGCGTAAGGATCGCCGCATTCCGGTGGGCGGATGCGCAAGTAGTGGCGCTTGACTTCAGGGTGGAGGACGCCGTTGTTGGTCACGGTCCAGTCTTCGAGGTGAGACTCGATCCAGTCGGCATGCTGTTGAAGGAGAGTTGCAAGCTCAGAAGCGCCGGCATCGGCCACGATTTCAGCCGCGCAGATTAGCCCCGAGATGACGGCCGCGAGCGTGGAGGGTGAATAGCCGGAATTTTCCTCCCAGCGCTCCTGCTGCGTTACCGGAGCGTGGAGAAGCAGGAACATGGCCGCACGCTCCACGAAGTTGAGCGCGTCGAAGCCTTCCAGTTTGCCGGCTTTCCAGAGCCTCCATGCCAGGATGATGGGGAAGGCGACCTCGTCCAGTTGCAGTCCGGTCCAGTAGGGAGTTCCATTCACCCAGAAGTTTTGGGCAAAGCTGCCGTCGGGCTTCTGGGTGCAGGCCAGGTAAACCAGGGCGCGGAGTGCGGTTTCCTCGCGTCCGCAGGCCATGAGGGCCGAGGCGCTTTGCACCATATCGCGGGTCCAAACGAGGTGGTAGCCGCCGAGGTCGTCGTCGCCCTTGGCATATCCCCACGGGATGGACGCCGAGGCGATAAAGGCTCCGGCGAAGGACTTGTCCTCGTGCGCGAGCACGACATTATGACTGATTTGCATGAGGCGGCCGTAGTCACCGGAGGCCGCAGCCAGGTGCTTTGGACTTTCCGCGCGCTGCCATTGGGAGATGAATCGATCGACGTGGCGCTGAAAAGGCGTAGCCAGCGAACCCATCGCGGCCGCAATGGCGGCATGATGGCCATCTCCAAATCCAAGAGCGATACGGAAGTCGGATGTGCGGCATGGGTCGATCTGGCCCATCATGGCGACGTTGCCGTTGACGGCGGATCCGAACTCCCAGGTCATCTTGAAGTCCTTGTGCAGATCCTGCCATCCATCGCTGGCGCCCACGTAGCCGCAACTGGCGCGCGCAAAACCGCCGTCTGTGATCATGGCGACGGTGGTGCTTTCCGGGGCATCGTCTTTCCACGCCAGCATGGACACTTTGCCTGCCACGTTGACTACACGGGCCGTGTTGCCCATGCCTCCGCCGTCGATGCGCGGGGCGAGGATGACGTAGATCTTGAGACGGTCGAGAAGATCGGAGCTGCCGTGGTCGCCCATATTCAGGCGGACTCTCATCAGGACGACCGGATAGTGGGGATCGCTGATGATCTCTTTTGTGACGGAGTAGCGACGCTGCGGGTCGTGCCCGTGGAGTCTGACGCCCAGGGCTTCGGCTTCGATGTATTCAAAGGTGTAGTGAAGATCCCGTTTGTCTTCATGGAAGAAAGTTTCGCCATCGGTAATGAGCAGCTCCATGTCGCGGGTTTGCGGGCTGTCGATGGTGGGGTAATAGATCTCGTTAAGGATGCCGTGCGAGATGGTGAACCAGACCCGGCTCGATGAGGAGTAGGCCGTGCCCACGGTTGCTTTTTCACTGGAGGTCCAGCGGGGCCGGATGCCGGGCCCCCCAAACGCAAGACCATCCCCGTCCACCCAACGATACTGCGAGCTGATATCTTTCATGACGCCGCCTGAGACTCCTATTTACCCCGCATCAGCATATTCCTAGTACAGGAGATTTGATGAGAGGTGCGTTAAAAAGCATTTCGATTTCCCTCGAAACGCGGGTGCTTGAGTGACGCGCAGAACGTGGGAAGGTAAGACGGGGAAGATTTTGGGACGGCAAAGGAATAGAATCCGGGTGGAGCGAGGGTGTTTTGGGTTTCTTCGCAGCCTTGTGTTGATTCGATGCATCCACTCATACTGAGAGTGCAAAGAAGAATTCGCCGCGGGTCCGGGTTCGAATTCGAGTTCTATCTACGTTTATCAACTGATTTTAATTAGAGAAGGAGAACGATCTTGGCTTACGAAGTGCCTAAATTGCCCTACGAGTATGCGGCTCTCGAGCCACACATTGACGAAGCGACGATGAAGCTGCACCACGACAAGCATCATCAGGCCTACGTGAACAACCTGAACGCAGCGGTCGAGAAGCATCCTGAACTGGCCAGTCAGGCTCCGGAAGACCTGCTGCGCCACCTGCATACCATCCCAGAGGATATCCGGACGGCGGTGCGGAACAATGGCGGCGGGCACGTGAACCACACGATGTTCTGGTCGATCATGAAGCCCCATGGCGGGGGAGCGCCGACGGGAGAGATCGCCGAGCAGATCAACAAGGATTTTGGGAGTTTCGACGCTTTTAAGGAAGCATTTAACGGGGCGGCGGCCAAGCAGTTCGGTTCGGGCTGGGGGTGGCTGATCTGGGACGGCAAGTTGAAGATCGTGACGACGGCCAACCAGGACAATCCGCTGACGAACGGGCATTTTCCGATCCTGGGCAATGACGTGTGGGAGCATGCTTACTACCTGAAGTACCAGAACCGGCGGCCGGAATACCTGGCTGCTTGGTGGAACACGGTCAACTGGGACGAGGTGAACAAGCGGTTCGCGCACGCGCGCAACAAGTAAGGGCGACGCGGCGCCAGCGAGTGGATCGCCCCTGTCCGCCGGCGCGGGCAGGGGCGTTTTGCTTGAGCGGGACCGAAGCTTTTTGGGCCGAATCGCGTCTTAACCGATGAGAAGGCGTGAAAAGGGGGGATTGGCCGATGCGTGGATGGCTTGCTGTATTGCTTTTGAGTGTAAGCTTGCCGGTGTTCGGCCAGAGTGCGGCGCTGCCGTTGGGGCAGTCCCAGTTCACCATTACTCAGAACGGGAAGACGGTGGGCCAGACGGAGTCGAATATCGAGCGACTGGCGAACGGCTACTCGATTGAGTCGCACGGTGAGATGGGGCTAGGCCAGTTCCACTACTCATTTACGAGCCAGAACCGGCTGGACCCGATGCTCAACGTGGTCGAGGACCGGATCACCGGGACGGTGAACGGCAAGCAAGCGAGCTTTGACGTGGCGTCGAGCTCGAACGGGCGGCAATTCATCATCCACTCTCAAGGAGGCGGAAAGAACGAGAGCAATACCGTAACGCGGCACCAGAACCTGGTAGTGTTACCCGATTTCGACGCCGCGGCTTATGTGGAGATGGTTCATTTTGCGATGGCCCAGCCGCAATATGCGTGGGTGCTGATTCCGAAGGGGAATGGGATCCTGGTGCCGTGCGGTTACGTCAACAAGCCAGATGTGCAGGGGCGCCTGGATGGCCGGCCGGTGACGGTGCGGCACACGACGGTGATTATCAGCGCGCAGAACTCGGTGAGCATAGAGCTGTATTACACGACGGACGGGACGCTGATGGAGGCCGATTTGCCGGAGCAGAATTTCTACGTGATCCGGAATGGGTTTGAACTGCTGAACCGGCCGGCTCCGACGGTCCCCCATACGGGGACGGCGCAGCCGCAGCAGAACGGTGGACAGGGATAAGGCGAATCAGCGGGCCAGACGATTTTGCGGAAGCTCCCCAGGTTAGGCGCGCAGCGGCGCTAGGATGGGCATATGAGACGGGGATGCTGGTACGGGAAGATGCGATGGGCGCATTGCGCGTTGACCGGGACGCTGGCTTTGGGGCTGGTGGCCGGGGTTGCGGTGCGGCCGGGATGGTTCGCTGCAAGCGGGGTGACAGCGGCGGCGCGGAAGGCGAAGAAGCGGCTGATTCTGAGCGATGGAGCCCATCTGGACGTGGTGCGTTTCAGTGTGAGAGAGGGCGAGGTGGAGTACCTGAGCGCGGAGGACCGCGGGTGGCAGGTGATTCCGGCGGCGCAGGTGGACTGGAAGGCGACGAGGGAATGGGCGCGGAAGCATCCGCATGGGGTGACGGGCGGGCAAAGCGAGTTTGAGAACATTTCTCCGGCGGAAGCGGCGCGCGAGGAGTCGGAGGTCGACCGCGAGGAAGCTGCGCAGCGGGAGGCGGTGGAGGATCTGATGCCGGAGGTGAAGCCGGGCCTGCGGCTGCCGGATGAGGATGGAGTTTTCGCGCTGGACGAATTCAAGGGACGGCCGGAGCTGATGCATCTGCGGCAGGCGGACGGAGATTTGAATCAGCATCCATTCCACAGCGTGCAGGTGGTGGATGTGGACCGCATGCACGGATTTGCGGATCTGGTCCGGATGCAGGGCGCGGAGGCCGCGGTGCAACTGCACGTGGAGAAGCCGGTGTTTTATGTGAGCGTGCGAGGAGTTCCGCTGCCGGCTCCGGCAAATGCTTTTGTGGTGAATGAGCGGGTGGATTCGCTGGCGGGTCAGGATACGGGTGGAGGGGCGTCGCGTTCGCGGTTTGTGATCGTGAAGGTGGTGCGTCAGGGTGAGTCGCGGGTGATTTACGCGGTACAGTTGCGGGATACCAGGGGGCTGTATGCGCAAGGGCGGAGAATCCAGGCCCAAAAGACCGTGATGGCGGGAGGGCACTGGATGAAGCTGACGCCGGTGGACGCGCTGGAGCCGGGCGAATACGCGCTGGTAGAGGTGCTGGACCCTGGGCAGGTGAACCGGGACGTGTGGGATTTCGGGGTGAACCCGCAGGCGGCTGAGAATCCGGGGGCGAGGCTTCCGGTGAAGACGGGGCGATAAGCCGGGGCCGGCGGTGGCCGGGCGCATCAGGTTTGGGGAATGGGATTGCGGCCGGAGGCGACGGCGACGTCGTCGCGGGTGGTGTTCTTGACGAGATACATGGCGGCGTCGGCGGTGCGCACGATGTCCTGTCCGGTGAGGCCATCCTCGGGGTAGGAGGCGACGCCGAAGCTGGCGGTGACGGAGAGGCGCAGGTCAAGGTCGATGAGGAAGACCTCATCGCGGAGGCGTTCGCGCATCTGGCGGGCGAGGTTCGCGGCCTGAGGCTTGGCGGTGTCCGGCGTGAGGAGTATGAATTCGTCGCCGCCGTAGCGGAAGGCAATGTCGGCCGGACGCGCGAAGCGGAGCATGCAGGAACCAACCTCGGTGAGGATGCGGCTGCCGACCTGGTGACCGTAGCGGTCATTGACGGTTTTGAAATGGTCGAGATCGAGGAAGATGAGACTGAAGTGCCTGTGTGCCCGGCGGCTTCTGAGGATCTGCTCTTCGAGAACCTGCTGAAGGCGGCGCTGGTTGTAGAGTCCGGTGCAGTCATCGGTGATAGTGAGGGCCTGGATTTTTTCGACGGCGCGTGCATTTTCAATGGCGATGGCGGCGTAGTCGCAGAGGATGTGCAGGAACGAGATGGTGTACTCGGTCATGGACTCAAGGCGGCAGTTGAAGAGCTGGATAACGCCGAGAGTGCGCTGGCGGGAAAGCAGGGGCATGCAGATGGCGGAGCGGAGCTGAAATCGGCCTGGGTGGGATTGGTGGAATCGTCCGTCCTGTTTGATGTCGGGCATGATGAGGCTTTCGCCGTGCTGGGCGACCCATCCGGCCATGCCTTCGCCGATGGGCACCCGGAGGTTGCGTAGTTCGGCCTCGCTTTGGCCGACGGCGACGGCGTAGTAGAGCTCTTTGCGAGCCTCGTCGAGAATGAGCAGCGACCAGGTTTCCGGCTCGAAGAACTGGCGCATCTGTTCCATGATGGCGTGGAGGACGGAATCGAGCTCGAGCGAAGAGGTGAGGGCGCGCGCGAGATTGTGGAAGACGACGAGGTCTTTCCAGTTCGAATTCTGCGTCTGGTCGGACATTTCAAACTGTGCGTGAGCTACGGAATGAGTTGATTGTAAGCGCATCTGAGAGATAGTGGAGAGCGAATGTGAGCCGAGCGGAACGAGCCACGCTGCTGTTTCTATTGACGATGAGCGCGGGAGCTGCCGACGGGTGGAGCTTTCTGGGCTTTGGCAACGTGTTTGTAGCGAACATGACCGGGAATACGGTGCTGATGGGCATCTCGATATTTTCATATGCGGGCGGTGGTTTGCATGCGGCCGTGACACGGTCCGGTCATGTATTGCATCCGGCGCTGGCGCTGGCGGCCTACGCGGTGGGCGTCGCGATCGCTTCGTATGTGACGGGCAAGGCCGGACCAGGTGCAGAAAAGTCACTGTGGACGCGGAACGTGACGCGGGTGCTGATGCTGGAAACGCTGCTGGCGGCGGTGGTGGAATGGGCCTGGTATGCGGACAGGCGCGGCGCGGCGGTTCCGATGGCGGCGCTGATGGCGGTGATGGCGATGTGCATGGGACTGCAGAGCGGGGCGATGCTGCAACTGCGGATTCCGGGGGTGGTGACGACCTATATTACCGGAACCTGGACGGTGATGGTGCAAGGGTTGACGCGCCTGGTGGCCGGAGAAGGGCTTGATTGCAGGGAGCCGAAGGCGGAGTACGAGGAGCGGCTGGCGATCCAGGCCGGTACACTGGCGGTATATCTGTTGTCAGCCGTGCTGACAGGCTGGCTGTACGAGGAAGCGCCCGCGATAGTGGGAGTGATTCCTGTGGTTTGCCTTGCAACTGTCTCGGCTTGGAGCTGGTTGCGAGGCGGGGTGCGCCCGGTCGCGGATTGAATTTCGCGGCATGACGGCATGCATCTGCAACGAAGAGGAGCAGAATCAACAGAGAAGGGATATGAATGCCTGCTGAGCAAGGAAAGATTGAGATCCCCGCGCTGCGCGAGGGCCGAAGACCGCGCGTCTTGATCATTGGCGGGGGATTTGCGGGGACGCATGCTGCCAGGGATTTGAGCAAGTTGCCAGTGGATGTGACGATAGTGGACCGGAGGAATCACTTTACCTTCCAGCCATTGCTGTACCAGGTGGCGCTGGCGGTGCTGTCGCCGGCCGATATTGCGACCCCGATCCGGGCTATTGTGAGCCATGCCAAAAATATTGAAGTGCTGATGGACGAGGCGATTGAGTTTGATCTGAAGAACCGCCGGGTGACCTTTGCCAGCAGCGCACAGATGGATTACGACTACCTGATGGTGGCGACCGGGGCGACCCACTCGTATTTTGGGAACGACCATTGGGCCCGGTATGCGCCGGGATTGAAGACGGTGGAAGACGCGATTGAGATTCGCCGGAGGGTGTTGCTGGCTTTTGAACTGGCCGAGCGGCAGATGCTGGAAGCGGGTAGCCATCCGCCGCTGAATTTTGTAGTGGTGGGTGGCGGACCGACGGGGGTGGAACTGGCCGGGGCGATCTCAGACATCGCGAAACACTACATGCGGCACGACTTCCGGCATATCGACCCGTCGAAGGCGCGGGTGCTGCTGATTGAGGGCGGTCCACGACTGCTGCCGTCGTATCCGGAGGATTTGTCGAAGGTCGCGTCTGACCAACTGAAGGAACTGGGTGTGGAGGTTTACACGAACAAGACGGTTTCTGACGTGGAGGCCGGCTACGTGATGGTGGGCGACAAGCAGCGGATTGACGCGGTGGTGACGGCATGGGCCGCGGGCGTGACAGCTTCACCGCTCGGCAAAAAGCTGGGCGTGGAGACGGATCGGCGCGGCGCGGTGCTGGTGAACCAGACCCTGAATCCAGAAGGACGCCCGGAGGTGTTTGTTTGTGGGGACCTGGCGCACTTTGAACAGGACGGGAAGATGGTTCCCGGGGTGGCGCAGCCGGCGATGCAGATGGGAGTTCACGTGGCGGCGATGATCGAGGCGGATCTGGAAGGCAAGGCGCGGAAGCCGTTCCGATACTTTGACAAGGGCGATATGGCGACGATTGGGCGGCAGGCGGCGGTAGCCGACGTGAAGTGGCCGTTCAGAGCGCACCTGAAGGGATTCCCGGCGTGGCTGACATGGCTGCTGGTGCATATCTACTTTCTGATTGGGTTCAGGAACCGGATTCTGGTCATGATGCAGTGGATCTGGCAGTACTTTACGTTCACCAGTGGCGCGCGCTTGATATACGGAGATCAGCGGCTTCCCGGCTGGACCGAACAGCCGGGGGTGGATCGCCCATTGGAGGGAGACAAGCCGGATCTGGCTTCTCCGCGGGCGAAAAGGCAAGCTCTATAGAGCATGAGGGCCCTGACGCTGTTGGGCGGCCGGTGGAGGGTTCCGGAAAGTGGGCCGTCGGCGCGTGAAGGTTATGCGCGGTCGAGCTGGATGGTCCGCGAGTGAGAGTTGTGGTTCACGACACGGGCCGCGGGAGGGCGATTTATAATCGCGGATGCAACCTATGGACACTATCAAAGCGATACTTGAGGGCCGCCAGGAACTGAATGTGCAGGAGATCATGGAGATTCTCCCGCACCGGTATCCGTTTCTGATGATCGACCGCATTGTGGAGATCGAGCGGAAGAAGCGCATTGTGGCGATCAAGAACGTCACGATGAACGAGCCGTTTTTCCAGGGGCATTTTCCGGGAATCCCGGTGATGCCGGGCGTGCTTGTGGTGGAGGCGATTGCGCAGGCGGGTGGCACGCTGCTGCTGCCTGAGGTTCCGGACCGGGACAAACTTCTGATCATGTTCACGAGCATTGAGCGGGCGAAGTTTCGCCGGCCGGTGGTGCCCGGGGACCAGTTACGGATTGAGATCGACGTGCTGAACTGGAAGCCGCGGCGGGCGAAGATGGAAGGCCGCGCGATGGTGGACGGCAAGCTGGCGTGCGAGGCGACGGTGATGTGCCAGTTGATTCCCAAGGCCGCGCAGGAGCCCGCGGACGCTGTTCCAGGGGTGGAGACTGAGGCGACAGCGGCGGTGACGGGCGAGTGAGCATACATCCCACAGCGATCGTGGCTGAGGGTGCGGTGATTCCCGCTTCGTGCAAGGTGGGGCCGTACTGCACGGTGGGTCCGCATGTAGTGCTGGGCGAGGATTGTGAGCTGATTTCGCATGTGGTGCTGGATGGGCATTTGAAGGCTGGCGCGCGGAATAAGTTCTACTCGTTCGCCTGCGTGGGGGTTGCGCCGCAGGATCTGAAATACAAGGGCGAGCCGACGGGCGTGGCGCTGGGCGACGATAACGTGATTCGCGAGTACGTGACGATTTCGCGCGGGACGGCGGGCGGCGGCGGCACTACGAAGGTGGGTTCGGGATGCCTGATCATGGCGTATGTGCATATTGGGCATGACAGCGTGATCGGGAGTCATTGCATCCTGGCAAATGCAGCGACGCTGGCCGGGCACGTGATGGTGGAAGACTATGCGACGGTGGGCGCGCTGTGCCCCGTGCATCAATTCTGCACAATCGGACGCTACGCGTTTATCGGCGGAGGGACGACGATTACGCAGGACGTGCTGCCGTTTTCGCTGACCTCGGCCAAGCGTGAAACGCATGCGTATGGGGTGAACAAGATTGGGCTGGAACGCAAGGGCTTTGACGGCCGGAGGGTGAAGGCGATTCAGCATGCGTATCGGCTGCTGCTGGCGGCGAAGATGAACACGACCCAGGCGATTGCGAAGCTGAAAGAAGAGGGCATTGCGACGGACGACGTGGCGTACCTGGTGGAGTTTGTTGAGCGGTCAGAGCGCGGAGTGCTTAAGTAGCCGCAGCGAATGTTTCGGATTCGAGTATGGACAGACTGGGATTAATTGCCGGCAACGGGAGGTTCCCGTTTCTGCTGCTGGAGGCGGCGCGAGCGAGCGGCGTTGAGGTCGTGGTGGCGGCGATCAAGGAAGAGACCGACGAGGAGATGAATGCGCGGTCGGCGGCGGATGCGGGCGTGCGCGTGCACTGGCTGTCGCTGGGCGAGTTGTCGCGGCTGGTTGAGACCTTCCACGCAGAGGGCGTAACGCGCGCGGTGATGGCCGGGCAGGTGCGGCACAAGCAGATCTTCTCAAGCATTCGGCCGGACTGGCGGCTGGCGAAGCTGCTGATGAGCTTGCGCACGCGCAATACGGACATGCTGCTGGGCGCGGTGGCGAAGGTGCTGGGCGACGAGGGAATCGAGCTGATTTCTTCGACGATGTACCTGGAGCCGCTGCTGGCCGAGGCCGGGGTGCTGACCGAGCGCGCTCCGGATGAGGAAGAGCTGAAGGACATCGTTTATGGCCGCGAGGTGGGCGGCGCGATTGCCGGCTACGATCTTGGGCAGACGGTGGTGGTGGCGGCGCAGGCCTGCGTGGCGATGGAAGCGATGGAAGGCACCGATGCGACGATTGAACGCGCGGGCGCGCTGATGCGGTCGCTGGAGGACGAGGCTTCGACGCTCTCGCGGCGGTTGACGGTGGTGAAGGTGGCCAAGCCGAAGCAGGACATGCGGTTCGACGTGCCGGTGATTGGCGTGCGGACGATCGAGACGATGGCCGCGGCGGGAGCGACATGTTTGGCGGTAGAGGCAAAACGCACTCTGATCTTTGACAGGGATGGCGTGGTGGCTCGGGCGAACGCGGCTGGCATTGCGATGGTTGCCGTGGAGTGCTCACCCTCTGGAATGGAGCATTATCGATGACGGAATTTCATACTCTTACCGTCGTGGCCGTCGTTGCGGCCGCGCTGGCGTTTGGTTTTGCGCTGCGCAGTATCGCGGCGGGCACTCGCATGATGCCGAAGGAAGGGGAGATGGCGCCCCACTTTACGCTGCCGAACGAGCGGGCCACGCCGGTGAGCTTGAGCAGCCTGCGCGGGAAGTGGGTGGTGCTGTACTTCTACCCGAAGGACATGACCTCGGGCTGCACGATTGAGGCTCACAACTTTCAGCGCGACTTGGAAAAGTACGCGGCGCTGAACGCTGAGATTGTGGGTGTGAGCGTGGATTCGGTGAAGAGCCATGAAAAGTTCTGCGCGAAAGGCAAGCTGCACTTCACGCTGCTGAGCGATCACGGCGAGATGAAGGTGTCGAAGGACTATGGCGTGCTGGCGAACCTGATGGGCTTCAAGATGAACAAGCGGGTGACATTCCTGATTGATCCAGAAGGCAAGATTGCGAAGGCGTGGACGGGGGTGAACCCGATGATCCACAGCAAGCAGGTGCTGGCCGAGCTGGAGAGGCGCAACGGGTAAGCGGAGACAGCGAATTCTGGACGCAAAAAAGCCCGGCGCATTGCCGGGCTCTTTTGCTTGCCTCGTTTACTGCGTTGCCTGTTGGACTACTTCTTCTTAGCGGCAGCCTTCTTCGCGGGAGCTTTCTTAGCTGCTGCCTTCTTGGCGGGAGCCTTCTTAGCGGCGGCCTTCTTTGCTGGAGCCTTCTTGGCTGCTGCCTTCTTGGCCGGAGCCTTCTTCACTGCGGCCTTCTTTGCTGCGGCCTTCTTTGCCGGAGCCTTCTTCTTTGCGGTTTTGACTGCCAAAGTAGTACCTCGTCTGGTTGATTTTTTACTGCCGGTGCTCTTTTTGGCCGCCGCCTTTTTGGCGGGAGCCTTGCTGCCGCTGCGAGCACCCTTACTGCTGGACTTCGCGGCAGACTTCTTTGCGGCTTTCTTGGGCGGAGCCTTTTTGGCTACGGCCTTCTTAGCCGGAACTTTTTTAGCAGCCTTTTTGGCTGCAGCTTTCTTAACCGGCGCTTTTTTAACCGGCGCTTTCTTAGCTGGCGCCTTTGCCGCGGGTGGTTGGGGACGTTCGACGAAAGCAGAAACGGCTTCGGAAGCGGGTCGGATAACGGGCGCCGGTTCCAGATACTCCACTTCGTCTTCCACATCATCGCTGGTAGTGATGGAGATAGAGACTTCTTCCTCCTCTTCTTCTTCGTCGAGGAAGCCCTGATCGAGCTCTTCTTCTGAGTCGTCGAATTCGGGTTCGAACTCGTTGTTGCTGTGTGCGTAAAGCTTGCGATCGTCCTGCATCGGTGTGCCCTCCCGGGCTTCCCTTCAGATTTGTATCCGCAACTGCATATCTTCCTGCGGGCGGATTATAGCAACAGCATGCAACGGCTTGCCATTACGCGCAAGTGTTTCGTGATGTACGGTGCAAGATTGTGAGAGTTTTCTTTCCGCGATGGGAGGCGCGGCACGACGTGATCGGTTGCCAAAAAATGTGTGCGTGGGGCGGTGGAGTGAGTGCGCCCGACGGGGACGAAGCGCGCGAAACCTTCATGGATAAAGGGCTTTGCGTGTACATGACGAACTTTCTCGCTGCTCTGGCAGGCAAGCCGACTATGGGGCAACGCGAAGCCGTTGGCCGATGTGGATGAGATTTCCGCGAAGGTGGTTCCAAATGCGGAGATTGCGAATAGAAACATGAAAATGTTCTGCGATGCCGTCCAGAGTGTCGCCGCTGCGCACCCGGTAGAAGGTTGGATGCGCGTAGTTGGATCGGCGGCGGGGAAGGTGAGAATGGAGGGCGGTGTGTTGCGCGCGGCCAGTGGCGGGATCGTTCAGGTAGAGGTGCTGGCCAATGTGGATGAGGTTTCCGCGGATATGATTCCAGCGGCGCAGATTGGCAACGGAGACGTGGAACCGATCGGCGATTCCGCCAAGGTTGTCGCCGCTGCGCACATAGTAGACCTTTGCGTGCGCTGTGCTGGAGTACGCGACCCGGCCGTGCGCGTCGGTAGTTCCGCTGCGATAGTAGCGGCGAGTGGGAGCGGCAATACGAAGCAGGTGGCCGGCATCGATGAGGTTTCCGCGCAGGTGGTTCCAGACGCGGAGCTCACGCACGCTGACGCCGAAGCGGTCGGCGATGGCGATGAGCGTATCGCCGCTCCGCACGCGGTAAAGAACGGCGCGACCGGGCAGGAATTGGGGTGCCCGCTCGGGGATTACGACGGCGTCGAGTTGTGAGAGGTCAGAGGGGGAGTTGATCTGGTTGACGGCGGCCAGTTCGTCCGGGGAGACATGATACTTCGCCGCGATGGAGGCGATAGTATCGCCCGGCTGCACGAAGTGGAAGCGCCAGGAACTGCGCTTATCGGGTGGAACCATGGCGATGTCGTGCTGGAAGGACTCCTTGCTGCCGACGGGGATGCGGAGGTCAAAGGATTCGCCGGGAGGAGTGACGCCGCGCAGCAGGCTGGGGTTCAAGGCTTCGAGCTGCGGGACGGATGCGCCAGTAATGTCGGAGACGAGCTGGAGGCTGATCTCGGTGTGGGTGTGCACCGTATCGTACTCCATGGGGGGATCGGGCTTTACGTCTGCGAGGCCGTACTGCTGAGGATTCTTGGCCATGATGGCGATGGCGAGGAAGATGGGGACATAGTTGCGGGTTTCCGCGGGGAGGACGCCACGCCTGTAAAGCTGCCAGAAGCTGGCATAGCCGGTGCGCTGTACGGCGCGCTGCACGGAGAGCGGGCCCCAGTCGTAGGCGGCCATCGCCAGGTACCAGTCATCGAACTTGTCGTAATACTGCTTGATGAGGCGCGCGTAGGCCTCAGTGGATTTGACGGGATCGAAGCGTTGGTCGACCCAGGCGTTGTGTTTGAGGCCGTAGGTGCCGTAGGGCATGAACTGCCACATGCCACCCGCGCCCGAGTAGGGATTGAGGGCGGTGGGGCGGAAGCCGGACTCGCCGAAGGCCATATAAATGAGGTCCTGCGGGAGGTGGTTTTCCCTGAGGACGCGCTCGATCATGGCCTTGTACCGGCCTTCGCGCTCCAGGGACGCGACAAGAGTGTCATGGCCGCGCTGCGTGTTCTGAAAGAAGTTGATGTAGCTTGCGACGTAGTTGTTGAGCTGGAGGGGAAGGTCTGATTTGGTGGTTTTGAGTTCTTGCTGTGCCTGGGCGAGCACCTTGGGATTGACGGGGAAGGTGACGCTGTTGGCGATGCTGACCGGGGACTGCTCATTCTGGCCGGATTCGAGGCCCTGCTTGAGGGCATCGAGCTCGAGGGTGTCAATGGATCCGACGACGCGGTCGAACTCCGCGCGGAGGGGTATGTCGGTCTGCAGGTTGACGCCGCACATGAGGAGCTGATCGACAGCGGCGTTGAAGTCCCTTTTTGCCCCTGACATATTGCCTGTCTCGTATTTGTTCAGACCGGCGTGGTATTTCTGCTCGACGCCTGCAATGATCTTCTGATCGGTGGCGCTGGCGTTGGATTCATCGGGCAGGGGGCTGTTTTCCGCCCGCTGGGCAGGCGTGGGCTGGGCAGACGAAACGTGCGAAGGCTGGGCCATGGGCGCAGAAGCCTGCGAGGGCACGGAGGTGTGGGCGCGCTGCGTGCCGCAACCTGTGATGATGAAGAAAGAGATACCCGCAAGGGTCGCGGCGACCAGAGTTCGATTGACTGCCATTGCAATGCTGAAGGGCTTGTGCCCCTTTTATTGTAGGCTGCGGGCCGGGAAATTGCCGATGGTAAGATCAGCATTTAGGGAAGTTTCCCGGGAAAGGCGCATTTTCCTGCCCGCAAAGACCCCACATGGACAGCAAGTACATCCGTAACTTCGCGATTATCGCGCATATCGACCACGGCAAATCCACGCTCTCTGACCGCCTGTTGGAGCTGACCGGCTCACTGACGGCGCGCGAGATGCAGGAGCAGGTGCTGGACGCGATGGACCTGGAGCGCGAGCGCGGGATCACGATCAAGGCGCACGCGGTGCGGATGCTGTATCCGGC
>CAZWSD010000030.1:0-1989 GCA_964636535.1 uncultured Acidobacterium sp.
GGGAGGTGCGCGCCCGTTATGTCCAGTCGTCGCGGATCAGGTTTTCGCTCTGGTTGAGGATTTCCTCGAAGCGGTCCTGCTTCTTAATGAGAATGTCACTGAAGTTCGAGGGTTGGAAGAGCATAACGGCCTGCAGGCGGACCAGTTCGAGCATGGCCAGGAAGATGGCGATGAGAGTGCGCTCGGAACGCGTGCTGCCAAGCAAGTGGCGCAGCGAGACGGGCTTGTCCTCCAGGATGAGGCGTCGGCGCATGAAGTCGATCATCTGGCCGACGGTGACGCCGTCCTCGTCGAAATTGAGGACGGGGCGCTCGCGGATGCGCTCGAGGATGTCGCGGAAGACGCGGGCCAGGTCCATGGTGTCGGCGGCGATCTCCTGCTCGGCGCCCTCGGCATTGCGGAACTCGCGGATCTGCGGGTTGGAGAAGACGGCGGCTTCGATCTGCTGCTTCTGGGCCAGCATCTCGGCGGCGCGTTTGAAGCGCTCGTGCTCGAGGAGGCGCTCGACCAGCTCGCGGCGAGGGTCCTCGGACTCTTCGCCGGAAAGTTCGACCGGCAGGCGCGGCAGCAGCATGCGGCTCTTGATGTGGATCAGCAGCGCGGCCATGTAGATGAACTCGCCGGCGGTGTCGATGTCGGTCTGCTTGAGGCGTTCGACATAGGCGAGGAACTGCGCGGTGATTCTGGCGATGGGGATGTCGTAGATGTCGATGTCCTGCTTGCGGATGAGGTCGAGCAGGAGATCAAGCGGTCCGTCATAGACCTTGCCGACGGTGACGGAAAAGGGGAAGGCGTTTTCCTCGTCGCGGGGCTTGTCTTTGCGGGATTTGGGGGAATTTGGGCCGGATTTTTGTGTTGTTGCCTGCTCCGGGGCGGGCGCTGGTTCCGAGGCAGCCGGCGGCTCCGCGGCGGCAGGGGTTTCCTGCTGCGTCGGAGTGGCTTCGTCGATGGGGCGCCGCTCCTTATCGGGGCGCTTCGCGTCTGTCATTCGCTGGCCTCGGGTGGCAGGTGCACGGCGGAGCGGATCTCGTCCATGGTTTGGCGGGCATACTCGGCGGCACGTTTACGGCCCGCTTCGAGGATATCGGTGACCAGGTTGCCTTGCGCAAATTTGGCACGCCGTTCCTGCATGGGGGCGAGTTCGGCTACTACTGCGTCGGCCAGCCAGCCTTTGCACTCAATGCAGCCTATGCCTGCGGTGGTGCAGCCTTTGCGAACCTTGGCCTGTGTTTCGGCGCTCGAAAAGACCTTGTGCAGATCGAAGGCGGGGCACTTGTCGGGGTCGCCGGGGTCGGTGCGGCGGATGCGGGCCGGGTCGGTGACCATGGGCTTGAGCTTTTTACGGATCTCCGGCTCGGGGTCGCTGAGCAGGATGGTGTTGCCGTAGCTCTTGGACATCTTGCGGCCGTCGGTGCCGGGCAGTTTGGGCGCGGGCGTGAGCAGAACCTGCGGTTCGGGGAGGATTTCCGAGCCGTCTCGCCGCTTGAAGAAGTGGTTGAATCGGCGCGCGATCTCGCGGGTCAGTTCGACGTGGGCGACCTGATCCTGGCCGACTGGGACGAAGTCCGGCTGGTAGAGCAGGATGTCAGCCGATTGCAGCAGCGGGTAGCCGAGGAAGCCGTAGGTGGTGAGGTCCTTGCCGGTGAGGTTTTCCTGCTGCTCCTTGTAGGTGGGCACGCGCTCGAGCCAGCCGAGGGGCGTGATCATGGAAAGAAGCAGGTGCAGCTCGGAGTGCTCATGCACCTGGCTCTGGATGAAGAGGGTGCATTTTTCCGGGTCGAGCCCGGCGGCCAGCCAGTCGAGGGCGACTTCGCGGATGTTGTCCGGAAGCTGCGAGGTATCGGCGTAGTCGGTGGTGAGGGCGTGCCAGTCGGCGATGAAGAAGTAGCACTGGTACTCATTTTGCAGGCGCACCCAGTTGGCGAGGGCGCCCATGTAGTTGCCCAGGTGGAGTTTGCCGGTGGGGCGCATGCCGCTGAGGACGCGCTT
>CAZWSD010000030.1:2089-15390 GCA_964636535.1 uncultured Acidobacterium sp.
CGCAGCCAGTTGTAGGGCAGCATGTGGCGGAAGACATGGGAGCCATCGAGCGGCGGGATGGGCAACAGGTTGAAGATGCAGAGCATGATGTTGAGCCACACGCCGATATAAAAGATGAGCGCCAGGGGAAAAACGAGGCTGGTGGAATGAATGAGTCGGCCGGTCCACATGCCGCTGGCCAAGGCGTGCACGGCGAGATCGCCGCCCGGGGCCAGCCTGGCGATGCCAATGAGGACGATCATGCAGGCAATGGCGGCCAGGAAGTTGCTGCCCGGCCCGGCCAGCGTGGTGAGGATGTCATCGCGACGGAAGTGTTTGAAATTACGGTTGTTGACCGGGGTGGGTCGGGCCCATCCGATGAGAAACTGCCCGTAGCCGGGCAGAAAGAGCATGACCAGCGGAATGACGATGGTTCCCAGAATATCAATGTGCTTGGCCGGGTTAAGCGTGACGCGGCCAAGCATGCGGGCTGTCTGGTCACCGAGGCGCGAGGCCATCCACGCGTGGGAGGCTTCATGCAGACTGAGGGCAAAGAGCAAAATGACAAATTCGAAGATCTTGAGGACGATTTGTTCGTGACTCATGGCTTTTTTGTGATCTTATCAGCCGGAAGCGGAATCAGTTACGGGAAGAGGCGCAAGGGATCAGGCCCAGATGTCGTTTCGGGCGGTGAGGGCGCGCCGGCGTCGCCCAGCAGCTTGAAGAGCTTGAACCGGTAGTCATTGTGCTCGGTGATGACGCGCGGGGACCAGTGTTGGTCGAACAGGGCGAGTTTTTCCTCAAGGTGAATGGCTTGTAGTGGGGTTTCGGACATGGAGGATATCCTTTGACCGCTTTCTGGAGGCCCTGCGATCGCGCGCAGTGCCTCTCAGGGCTACTGAATGGCGAAGATGGCGCGGATGGTGGCCGATTGGCTGATGCGCTGGGGGCTGATGGAGAGCGGCTTCACCGCTGCGTTTGCCGCCCTCGCCATCTGTAGCCCCGCCATCATGGGGAAAATCATAGGCTGCTGGGCCTGATTGCTGGCATAGAGGAGGGGGCCGAGGGTGACGCCGAGCCCCTGGGCCATGGCCGTGGCGATCTGCTTGCCGTGGGCGAGTGCCTTGCTGGCGGCCTGCGCTTCGAGTGCGTTGGGGTTGGCGAGCTGCCAGTTAATGTTGCCACTGTTGTTGGCCCCTGCCTCGACGGCGAGGTTGAGGATTTTGGCTGCCTCTTTGGCGGGGAGGCGGACGGTCCAGGTCTGCTCGGCGCGGTACTTGCGCTCGGCCTTCTCGGCGGGGGTGAGGTTCTGGTTTTCGTAGGACTGGGTTTCGCTGACGGACTGGCTGACGCTCTGAATGTGGTCCTTGGGGATGCCGGCCTGCTTGAGGGCAGCAGCAATGGCGTTGGATGTCTCGGATGCCCTGGCGTAGGCCTCCTTTGAGGATGGTCCGTAGACGGTATAGCCGATGTGGAGCACGGCGACGTCTGCCATGGCGCTGGCGGAGGCTGTGGTGGTGATCTCGATGGTGCGATTGGCCTTATCTACCTTGATGGTTTGTGCATGGGCCGCGCTGGTGGCGGCGGAAACAACGATGACCAGGGCCAGCGAAATGCGTTTGAGCATGCTTCCTCCTGTGGGGAGCACGACCCTTTCGGGGGCGGTCCCTGCTCCTAAAGACAACAGGAACAGGGTAGAGGTTTCCGGGTGTGGAGGAAAGGAGACGGAAATCTGAGCAGGAATCAGGGAAGCTGGCGACCGAAGTGGCGGAGCGCGGCGACGGTTTTGGCGACGGCGCCGGAGTCAATAGCGGCGGCGCACTGGGCGATGCCGTCCTGCAGATCTGCAGCGAGTCCGCTGACGAGCAGCGCGGCAGCGGCATTGAGCAGCACAATGTCGCGGCGCGGGCCGCTTTCGCCAGAGAAGATTTGGTCAAGGATGGCGGCATTGCCCTTGGCGGTATCTGCGCCCTGCAGGTCGGCCAGCGTGCAGGGCGGCAGGCCCGTGTCCTCGGGCTGCAGGTGGTATTTGCTGACGGTGCCATTTCGGATTTCGGCGATTTCGGACGGGCCGGTGAGGGTGATTTCGTCGAGTCCTCCTGCGCCGTGGACGACGAGGGCATGGCGGACGCCGAGCAGTGCGAGCGCGTGGGCGGCGACGTCGATCTTGTCCGCGGAGTAGACGCCCATGACCTGGGCGTTGGCCCTGGCGGGGTTGGTGAGCGGTCCTGCCATGTTGAAGATGGTGCGGCGGCCGATGGCGCGGCGGATAGGTTGCACGCGCTTCATGGCCGGGTGCAGGGCCGGCGCGTAGAGGAAGGCGAAGCCTGTGGCGCGGAGGCATTCGACAGACTGCTCCGGGGTGAGCGCGACGGGAATCTGCATGGCTTCGAGGACGTCTGCCGAGCCGCATTTCGACGTAATGGCGCGGTTGCCGTGCTTGGCGACTTTGGCCCCTGCCGCGGCGGCAACCAGCGCCGAGGCCGTGGAGATATTGAAGGTTCCGTCTCCCGCGCCGCCGGTGCCGCAGGTGTCGACCAGAGTGGCGCGCTCTTCCTCGGTGAAGGGAACGGGAATGGAGAGCTCGCGCATGGATTCGGCAAAGCCGGCGAGTTCTTCGGCGGTTTCGCCCCGGTCGGCCATGGCGGTCAGCAGGCGGGCGATGAGCGCGTCTTCGTGGGGGCCGGTGAGAATTTCACGCAGGGCGGCTCGCGCCTGTTCGCGGGTGAGGGGGTGGCCTGCGGTGGATTTGTCGACGAGCGCCTTGAGCTGGGTCATACCTTTCAAAGCCATGCTAATGCAAGAGCAAAGGCCGCGCGCCGGTTTGCCCCGCCCTTCAGGCGTCCGATACACTGATCTGTCTGCTGCTTAACAAGGTTTTCGCGCGGTTGCCGCGCGTTTGTGTGTCCGAAATCGGTAGTTCTACTTGCTTTTCCATCACTAACAGGAAGCGGTCTGTCGAGATTTTCCTATGAAAATTCATGAGTATCAGGCAAAAGACATCCTGGCGAAGTATGGCGTTGCCATACCGCGGGGTGAGGTGGCCAACACGCTGGATGAAGCGGTGGAAGTGGCCAAGCGGCTCTTTGCCGAGGGTGCCAGGGGCGCCGTCGTCAAGGCGCAGATTCATGCTGGAGGCCGCGGCAAAGGCGGCGGCGTGAAGGTGGCCAAGACGCTGGAAGAAGCCGAGCAGTATGCCAAGCAGATTCTGGGCATGCAGTTGGTCACGCACCAGACGGGCCCGCACGGGCAGAAGGTGCAGCGCCTTCTGATTGAAGAAACCGCGGCGATTGACCGCGAGCTGTACCTGGGCATTGTGCTGGACCGCGCGGCAGCCAAGCTGGTGTTTATGGCCTCGCAGGCTGGCGGTATGGAGATTGAGGAGGTCGCGGCCAAGGACCCCAAGGCGATTCACAAGGTCTACATTGACCCGGCGGTGGGCTTCCAGCCCTACCAGGCGCGCGCGCTGGCCTTCGCGCTGGACCTGAAGCCGACGCAAATCAACGACGCGGTGAAGTTCATGATGGGCTTGTACAGGGCGTACGTCGATACGGATGCGTCGCTGCTGGAGATCAACCCGTTCATCACGACCAAGGACGACAAGCTCTTCGCTCTGGACTGCAAGATCAACTTTGACGACAACGCGATGTTCCGCCACAAGGACCTGAAGGAGCTGCGTGACATCGCTGAAGAGGATCCGCTCGAAGTGGAAGCCTCGAAGTACGCGCTCAACTACATCAAGCTGGACGGCAACATAGCCTGCATGGTGAACGGCGCGGGCCTGGCCATGGCGACCATGGACATCATCCAGTACGCGGGCGGCATGCCGGCGAACTTCCTGGACGTGGGCGGCGGCGCCAACCAGCAGCAGATTGAGGCGGCTTTTGCAATCCTGCTGGCGGATAAGGCCGTGCAGGCCATCTTCATCAACATCTTCGGCGGCATTCTGCGCGTGGACGTGCTGGCCACAGCGGTGGTTGCGGCGGCAAAGAAGCTCAATGTGACCCTGCCGATCATCCTTCGCCTGGAAGGAACCAATGTCGAGGAAGGCCGAAAAATTCTGCAGGAGTCAGGGCTCAAGTTCCAGGTTGGGTCCACGATGAAGGAAGCCGCCGAGTTGGTGGTGGCTGCGGCGAAAGGGGCGGCATAGAGATGGCTGTTTTAGTCGATAAAAATACTCGCTTGATCGTGCAGGGCATTACCGGCAAGGAAGGCACCTTCCACGCGAAGGGCTGTGCCGAGTACGGGACCAAGGTTGTCGGTGGCGTGACGCCGGGCAAGGGCGGCACCACGCACGAGGGCTGGCCGGTGTTTGACACCGTCGAGAAGGCCGTTGAAGAGACGGGTGCCAATGCGACCGTGATCTTCGTTCCTCCACCGTTTGCCGCGGACGCGATTCTGGAAGCCAACGCGGCGAGCGTGCCACTGATCATCTGCATCACCGAGGGGATTCCGGTGAACGACATGGTGAAGGTATGGAGCGTGCTGAAGCACTCCAAGTCGACACTGGTGGGGCCGAACTGCCCGGGCGTGATTTCGCCGGGCAAGGCCAAGATCGGCATCATGCCGGGCCGCATTCACAAGGAAGGCAGTGTGGGCATTGTGTCGCGCTCGGGCACGCTGACCTACGAGGCCGTCTACCAACTGACGCAGCGCGGCATCGGGCAGTCGACGGCGATCGGCATTGGCGGCGACCCGATCATCGGCACCACGCACGTGGACGCGCTCAAGCTGCTGAATGAGGATCCGGAGACCGAAGCGATCATCCTGATCGGGGAAATCGGCGGTACTGCGGAAGAGACCGCAGCCGAGTACGTGAAGCAGCATGTGAAGAAGCCGGTGGTGGGCTTCATCGCGGGGCAGACGGCGCCTCCGGGACGCCGCATGGGCCACGCGGGCGCAATCATCTCCGGCGGGCAGGGAACTGCCGCCGAGAAGATGAAGGCGCTCAAGGCTGCAGGGATTCACGTGGTGCAGTCGCCCGCCGAGATTGGCGAGACGGTCGCCAAGGTGATCGGGAAAGCGTAAAGACAGCCGTTAGCGATTAGCTGTCAGCTAACGGCCGCAGTACGTCCGAATCACTACAGATGAAATTCGCTCCTGGAGTGACAGGAGCTAACGGCTAACAGCCAGGAGCTAACAGCTATTTATGCAGCGCACATTCAGCATCATCAAGCCAGACGCGGTCCGCAAGGGCTACACGGGCGCCATTCTTGCCGAGATTGAGAAGGCCGGATTCAAGATTGTTGCCATCAAGAAGATGTCCATCTCCAAGGCGCAGGCCGCGGGGTTCTACTTTGTGCACCAGGATCGGCCGTTTTTTGGATCGCTGACGGACTTCATGTCGTCTGGGCCGATCTTCCCCATGGTGCTGGAGAAGGAAAACGCCATTGGCGACCTGCGCAAGCTGATGGGCGCCACCAACCCGGCGAATGCCGAAGAGGGCACCATCCGCAAAAAGTTTGCAAGCTCGATTGAAGAGAATGCCATTCACGGTTCGGATGGAGAAGAGACAGCCCGGTTCGAGATTGGCTACTTCTTTGCCGGCTGCGAGCTGGTGTAGGCCGCCGAATCGGGAAAACGAGGCGGCGCTGCTGTTCGGACTTATGGAGCGGCGCCGTTTTTGTTGGAGGCGGTGAGCGACTGGCGGTCAGTCGAGATGGAAGACCTCGGTGAGTGGGGTCATGGCCTCGTCGGCCTTGCTGCCGTCGAGGTTTTCGAAGAATGGCGCCATCTCCGCCTGCCAGCGCGCGTTGACGGGGTGGCGCTGCATGCCGTCGAGAGCGGCCTGGAAGTCGTCCGTTTCCAGGTAGCCGACGAGCAGGCCATCCGGGCGGAGAAAGAGCGAGTAGTTGCGCCAGCCGTTCGAGCGCAGCGCATCGAGCATCTCGGGCCACACATGGGCGTGGCGCTCGCGGTATTCGTCGAGTTTTTCCTTGCGGACCTTGAGTAAAAAGCAGACGCGCATGGGATATCCCTGGGTGAATGACTGGGTTGTGTGATGTGGCCGGATTCAGGCGCGGTCGATTCGGTTCATGTAGTCATAGTTGATCTTGAGCGCTTCCCAGATGGGCACGTCGATGTCGTCCTGCTCGACAAAGACATGCTTCACGCTGGTGTGCATGGCGGCTTCGAGAATGGGTTTGTAGTCGATCGTGCCGCGGCCGAGCTCCGTGGGGATGTATTTCCAAGGCGGGGTGCCGGGCGGCATCTTCTTCATGTCCTTGACGTGGAGCATTTGTATCCGTGTTGGATACGTATGCAGCAGCTCGACAGGATTTTGTCCGGCAGCGACGGCCCAGCCGCAGTCGAGTTCAAGTGCGACCATCTCCGTGGTGGTGTTGGCGAGCAGCACGTGGAAACCGGTGGTGTCGCCGTGCCTCTGAAACGACATGGTATGCGTGTGGTAGGCAAGTTGAAGGCCTGCGCGATGGCATTCCTCACCGATGCGCTGCATCTGTTCGGCGCTCCACTTCCAGTCATCGAGCGTCATGGCGTGTTGCAGTCCGGCCCACGCTCCGCCGGGGTAGTCGAGCAGATGCTTGGGGTGCGGCGACCAGGGCGAGGAGCAGACGATGTAGCGGAGGCCGAGGGTTTTCGCGTAATCGATGGTTTGCGGGGTGGCTTTGAGCAGGTTAGGCAGCGGATAATGCGCGCTGACGCAGTTGAGCCTGGCCTGGGCCATCATGCGCTTGACTTCCGGGGCGGAGTGGCCGAAGAATCCGGCGGCTTCCACCTGCGTGTAGCCGATGGCAGCAATTTTCTTGAGCGTGCCCTCGAAATCCCCGGGCAACTGGTGGCGCACGGTGAACAGCTGCAGACCGATGGGCCAGGGGCGTGAGGTTGGCGCGAGTGCGCGGGCCGGTCCGGCGGACGCAGCCCACGCCGCGGCGGCGAGACTCGATTGGAGAAAGCTGCGGCGAGTAGTGTTCATCGTCCAGCAGAGTACACCGGCCGATGGGTTCTGAGCCAGAGGCAACAGGTCGACCGTAGTTGGCGGGCCACCTGCAGTGAAACGATATGGCAGTGACTGCGGGGCGGCGTCGGCTATGCTGGCTGCATGGAATTTTTCGCACTGAATGGAACCCAGGTGTCGCGCCTCGGGCTCGGCACCTGGGCGATTGGCGGCGGCGAGTGGGGAGCGGTGAGCGAAGCGGACGCCGTTGCCACCTGCCACGCGATTTTTGATCACGGCATGAACCTGATCGATACGGCACCGATTTACGGGCATGGCCGGTCAGAAGAAGTCATTGGCCGCGCGATGCGCGAGCATGGGCGGCGCGAGGAGTTCTACATCGCCACCAAGGCCGGTTTGGAGTGGAATGAGCGCGGCGTGTTTGCCAACTCCGATCCGGTGCGGCTGAGGCAGGAGTTTGAGGATTCGCTGCGGCGCCTGGGCACCGATTACGTGGACCTGTACCAGATTCACTGGCCGGACACGACGATTCCGGTGGAGCGCGCCGCGGAAGTATTGCGGGAGCTGCTGGATGCCGGGCGGATTCGCGCCGTGGGCGTGAGCAATTTTTCCGTGGAGCAGATGGAGGCGTTTGCGACGATTGCGCCGGTCGCCTCGAACCAGCCGCCGTACAACATTTTTGAACGCAAGATTGACGCGAAGATTCTGCCCTACTGCGAGGGTAAGGGGATTGCCGTGCTGACCTACAGTTCGTTGTGCCGCAGCCTGCTGGCTGGGCGGCTCACGGCCCAGACGCCGATTCCGGAAGGGGACATCCGGCGGGTGGATCCCAAGTTTCAGCCGCCACGCTTCGAGCAGTACCTGCGGGCGGTCGCCGAGCTGGATGCCTTTGCGCAAAAGCAGTTCGGCAAACGCGTGTTGCACCTGGCGGTGCGGTGGGTGCTGGATCGGCCGGGGATTTCAGCAGCGCTCTGGGGTGCGAAGCGTCCCTCGCAACTGGATGCGGTGAAGGAAATCCTGGGCTGGCGGCTGGATGCCGCGGCGATGGCTGAGATCGACCGCATTGTGGCGGCGTGCGTGACAGACCCGGTGGGGCCGGGATACCTGACGCCGGGCGTGCGTTCGGCGTAGATCGTTCAACTGGTGGGCCGGACCAGATCGTTCAACAGAGTATCGATGCGGTTCTGCGCGCGCATGCCGAGCCCTCGCAGTGTGATCCAGTAAGCTGCGGATGCCGCCGCGCCCATCAGCAGGAAGACGGCGGCGGCGGTCCATGGCCCGCCGAGCGAGATGGCCACAAAGTCCGCGAGCGCGGAAAGTCCGAAGATGGAAAATTGCGACCCCAGGCTGAGCAGGTTGTTGGCCGAGGCGCCCTGTGCGCGTCCCAGGCGGGAAAAGTTCATGCGGTAAGGCATGTGCACCGCAACCAGATTGGCGGCAAGAAAGTTGGCCGGCACGATAAAAGTCATCGCGCAGAGCGTGAGGAGGATCTCGCTGGCGCTGGGCGGTCCGGCGCGCATTACCGCAATCGTCCAGAGCACCGCAACTTCGATCGCCAGCAGGATGCCATGGAAGAGATTCTTGCCCATCATCACTTTCGAGAAAGGCACCGGCGAAACGAAGTAGAACTGCAGACCGGGGCCCTCGCCTCCCAGAGAGTTGAAGAGGAGGCGCGTGAGGCCGAGGAAGGCATAAAAGACCGCGATGGGAAACAAGAATCGCTCAGGTGTGACGATGGCTCCGGGGGTGTGGTGAGCTGAGGTGCCCGTGAAAACCAGCATCAGAATCAGTGGCGCGACCAAGCCGTAGAGCAGCTGGTAGCTGCGCATGAGATAGCGGGCTTCCTTCACGAGGATGGCGGCTACAGGTCCGGAGACGTCAAACCAGGTGGCGCGCATCGCGGAGCCTTTTCCGGGGGCATGCGTCGTATGGGTCTGCGCTTCACTCAGGCTTTCGCCACGGAATTGCGCGTGCAGGCGAGCGGCAAGTATCACAGCGGGAAGGATGGTCCAGGCGGCCACTCCTGCCAGAGCGGCAAAGGCGTAGGGCAGACGAGCCATGGCCACGTTTTCCAGGCTGCCGCAAATCAGGCCGGGGGGAAGCAGCGCGTTGACGGGCTTGAGCAATTTGAGAGCTAACACCAGTTGCGCGGGAATTTTGCCGTGAAGCTGGTGAATGGCCGGATTCAGTAACTCAATCGCCACCACAAAAAGGAAGAAGAAAACCCCCAGCATCTCACGTGTGCGGCGTTGAGCCAGCCAGCGGCTGAGCCATGCAAAGATGGCGCGGTCCAGCAGGATGTTGAAGGCAGCAAAGAAAGCCAGAGCCACGAGGGTAACGGGCAGGAGGCCGGGACGCGCCAGGCCAACTCCGACCGAGATGCCGAGCAGGGTCGCAAAGCCAAAGATCGTGGAGAGGTCGAAGAACCCGAAAAAGAGGAAGAGCAGGTAGTACGCGCCAAAACCAAGCGGGTAGCGGGCGAGCCCGGAAAGGTCATGCTCCTCACGGAAAGAGATTGCCATGATGGGTGTAACTTGCCAAATGGCGAGCGCGGCCCACATCAGCAGTGCGAAGTAGGCGATGTGCCGCCCATGCAGAATGTAATACGCGCCGGCCCCAAAGCTACCGGCAAAGATCGTCCCCAGGAAGAGATAGGCAGCCCACGAGGCGACTTCTGCGAAAATGTCGAACCGGCCCCGGCTGGTTCGCGTGGAGTGCCCCATCATCTGCAGACGCATACGCGCAACAGCGTCGTATTGTATTAGGGAGCGGCGCGAAACTATGCCAGCCATGAGAGTTCCTGTGCATCTTCGGCGCCGTTAGCGCCCACTACGTTCAGGAAGATCTCTTCCAGCGTCAGCTTCTCTTCCCGCTGGGTGCCGGGCAGGCTGGAGGCGACGCCTTGGCGCAGTTCTTCTAGCGAGCCATTGGCCACCAGGCGGCCCTGGCTGATGATGGCGACATGGCTGCACAGCCGCTCGACGATTTCAAGGACATGCGAGGTGAGGAAGATCGTGGCGCCGCGTCCGATCATGCCCTGCAGCATGTTCTTGAGCGTAACGGCGGCCACGGCATCTACGCCCTCGAACGGCTCGTCGAGGAAGAGCACGCGCGGGCCATGGATCACCGCGGCGGCGAGCGCGAGTTTTTTCTGCATGCCGTGCGAGAAATCGGTGATGAGCTTTTTAGGCTCGTTGGCCAGATGCATGAACTCGAGCAGTTCCTGGGTACGCTGGCGGGTGGTTTCGCGGTCCAGCCCATACATGCGCGCCACAAAGCGCAGGTATTCGGCGGCGGTAAGGCGGCCAAAGAGCGCCATACCCTCCGGCACCACGCCAATCTGCTCCTTGATGGCCACCGGGTTGCGGCTCATGTCTTCGCCGAGGACTTTTATTCCACCCGAGGAGGGCGCCAGCAGGCCGGTCAACATTTTGATGGTGGTGGATTTGCCGGCTCCATTAGGGCCAAGAAAGCCGAAGAATTGCCCTGCGGCAACATCGAAGCTGACATGGTCCACAGCGACGAATTCGCCGAAGCGGCGCGTTAGATTCAGGGCAGAAATGGCGGGCGTACTCATGTGAAGCCAGCATAAGGGTTGCAGCGGCAACTCTCAATCGCTCATTCCTCGCGCGGGATGGGAATAACACCGATTTGGTCCACAGAATAATTGGATGCCAAAACCGGAAGAGAAATCCAGGAAATTGCGCGGGAGCAGGCTGATGCGGCACCCGATTATCGCGAGACTCTTCCGGTGGAGGAATTCAGTAGCCCTGCATCCTGAGCGATCGCGCTAGGCGTGTGGTGCGGGGCGGCCGCGCGGCACTGGAACTGAATGTGAATCCGAATGCCATGCGGGGCAAGATTGGAAGCCTCGATGGATCCGTTATGCGCTCGGACCACCGACTCGACAAAAGCCAGGCCCAGACCCGAGCCTCCGGACATGTTGCCTTTGGCGTATTTCTCAAAGATGTGCGAGACGACTTCTTGAGGGAATCCGGGACCGTCGTCTTCCACCACAAGGTGGCAGCGATCGTTTGCGGCGTCCAGACGGATGGAGATGTTGCAGCCGGGCGGCAGGTGTTTGAGCTCATTGTCGAACAGGTTTGTCATCATGCGATGGAGGAGCGACGGGTCGGCATCGACGATGACGTGGGAGGCGCTGCGCAAGGTAAGACTGAGTCCGCGCTCGGCCATGCTGGGCTCGTAGAGGTGCGCCATCGTCTGCAGCAGTTCATCCATGTCGACCGGCTGCTTTTGCAGGCGGAGGGCATCGGCGCCGGCTTCGGCCACGTCCAGGGACTTGGTAAGGAACTCGCAGAGCCGGTCCAGTTCGTCAATGGCTGAGGCCACCGGTTCGGCCCAGCCATCTTCGTCGGCGCGCAGCAGAGAGGCTTCGAGGCGTCCGCGAATGGCGGTGATGGGGCTGCGGAGGTCGTGTGCGAGCGAGTCGGTGATGGTGTGAAGCTGCCGGACGGTGTTTTCCACGCGGTCGAGCATGCGATTGAGCGTGAAGGCGAGCTGGGCCACCTCGTCCGCGCCGTGCACCTCGGGCACGCGGGTGCGCAGGTCGTCGTGGCCAATGCGGGCAGCGGTCTCTGTAATGCGCTGCACGTGGCCGAGCATGCGCTTGGTGGTGAAAAAGATGGTGAGGAAGCCGAGCAGAACGATGCCGACACCAATAATGAAGAAGTAGAGTCGCAGGGTGTCGAGCGTTTGAATTTCATACCGTCCTGAAAGCCCCAGGTAGATGAAGTCGCCGTTGTCCATGCGCGTAGAGGCGACGCGAAAGTCGCTGACCGCGCCCGGAACGTGAATATCGACGGGATGGCCGGGCATGATGTGCTTGGACATGATGGTCCGCAGAACCGCGTCTTTGTTCTGCTCGCCGACCCATAGCTTGAGCTTCCCCTTAGGGTTTGTCTGCAGGAAGAAGACCGATTTGCTGGGATCCTGCGCCGGTTCGCGCCCGTGCGGCACTTCCTTGGTGGCCAGTTCGGCCACTTCACTCACAATGCGGTCGTAGAGCACGCCTTGGGGAGTCTTTTCCGCTACGTCGCCCAGTGTTCCCACCTCGCCCGTGAGCCATGAATCGGCGCGGCGCTGAATTTCATGGGCGACGAACTGGTGCAGAAAGAGAAAGAGAATGATGGTGCCGGCCGCGAAGGCCGCCGTACCCCATAGCGAGATTCGCCATGCGGCCGTCTTAGTCCGTGGCCTATTTATCGCGTAGGACATAACCGACCCCTCGGATGGTGCGGATCATGGTTGGCAGGTCAGGCCGCTCCACCTTGCTGCGCAGCCGGTAAATGTGGACGTCTACAACATTGGTATCGGGTTGGATGCGCATGCCCCAGACCTGCTGCAAAATCATGGACCGCGTGACGACGCGACCGGCGTTGCGGCAGAGGAATTCGAGCAGGGCAAACTCCTGGGTGGTGAGCTGGAGAGTCTCTCCTGCGCGGGAAGCTTCGCGGCGCAGCAGGTTCAGTTCGAGATCAAGAACGCGGAGGATGGTGGACTGGTCCGACGGGCTGGTATTTCGCCGCAGCAGATTGCGCAGGCGGGCGAGCAGTTCAGGCAACGCGTAGGGCTTCACAAGGTAGTCGTCGCCACCCTGCTCGAGGCCGCGCACCCGGTCATCGAGCGCGCGCCTGGCCGAGAGAATGAGCACGGGCGCGGAGAAGCCGCGCGCCTTGAGCCGGGTGATGAGAGTGAGGCCGTCTTCATCGGGCAGGCCGAGATCGAGAATCACGGCGGAGTAGTCGCCATCCATGGCGAGGCGCTCGGCGGTAGCCGCGTTGTGGGCCAGGTCGACGGTGTAACCGTTCTCAGACAAGGCGCGCTCAAGAAACTTCGAGTTTGCGAGGTCGTCTTCAATGACGAGTAGCTTCATAATTACCGGTCTTGCAGCCGGGATGGAGCCACCGAGGACTCCTTCCCATTACTTCCCTTCCGAGAGAATCCCCTCGAACGTTACATCTATTTTTACGTCTTTTGCCTCTTTCATGAACATCATGGAGGGTTGTTTCATGCCCCAGGAGACATATGGAATGGTGAATGTGCCCGCAGCGGTGCATTGATTCCCATGGATCTGAACCGACATGGGGACCACGATCGGGTGTGCCTTGCCGATGAGCGTGAACAGCCCGTGCACCTGGATCGTGGACGCGCCCGAAGCATTCAGGGTTCCGGTAAACTGGCTCGGTGCGAAGATAATCTGTGGGAACTTCTTGACGTGCAACTCGCTTTTCTTCATGGTTTTGTCTCGAGCCGTGTTGTCGCTGTTGCCGCTTGCCGCGCTTACGACAATGCTGCCGCTCATCTTGCCCGAGCTCGTGTCGAAGGTGATGTTGCCGCTGGTGACGGAAAAGACGCCGTTGACCTCGTGAAAGCCGCCGAGATTGAA
>CAZWSD010000031.1:0-15385 GCA_964636535.1 uncultured Acidobacterium sp.
TCGAAATGTGGCGGCGCATCCAGCGCGGAGTAGTGACAGGAAAGCTTCTGGCAGCTCAGACCGGCCTCCGCCCCTCACATATCTCAAATTTTCTGCACCGTAAGCGCAACCTCAGTCTCTCAGCGCTGGACAAATTGCTTGATGCACAGCAAATAAGCATTCAAGAGTTGGCCGGGCTACTTGAGGAAGTCGATGATTTGCACCTCATCCGCCAAACCGAGACGCTTCGGGTTCCAGTTATCGCTCAGGGTGCTGCATTCGCCGTTCCCATTATCCCTCGACGAGCAGTTCAGTCATACATCAGCCTGCCTGCCACCGAGTTTGCGCGCTTTCGCCCGAGCCCCTCACCCGGTCGCCGCTCATGGGAGCGCTTTGTCGGCATGAGGGTTACCGCCGACGAGGCTTCTGCCATGGAACCGCTGCTCAAGGAATTGTCGATTGTTGTGATCGATCGTCATTACAACTCGTTGGTTCAGCCCACTCCTCCTCTCTCCACTCTATATGCGTTGCGGCTCGGGAACAGGCTCCTGCTACGATACGTTACTTTCGACTCCAATCGCCTGCTGCTTCGCCCCTACTGTCTCGATTATCCTGTTGAAGTTTTGGAAAACCTTTCGCGCGAGTCATTGGCAGATCTCCTCATCGGTCGTGTATGCCTTCATCTCAGCGAGATCTGAGAGGCATAATCTGCCCGGATTTGCTAGTATCGGTCCCCAGAGGGTTGTAATTTATGGAACAAGTGTTTCCCGTCGCCAGTGCCTCCCGCCGAAACGAAGATATCGCCTTGGATCTGCTCAAATTTCTGGTTACCACCACCGGGGCCGGACGATCGAGCACGGCTGCAACAGGCTTCGTCGCCTCGGGCTCGCCTAAATCAGACGATCAGGTTGAACAAATGCTCGGTCTTTATTCGCGCTGCCTCAAGGTCGTCGAAGGCAATGGAGTGGTCCGCTGAACGTAGCAATTGTAGGCGCTGGGGCATTTGGCCGGAATCATCTGCGCGTCTATCGCGATCTTGACGTTTCCCGCCAACATTCCGACCTGCCCGTGCATGTCACAGCGATTGTTGATCCTGATGCGAGCAAGGTCGCCTCGCTCAATTTGCCTCAGCAGGATTCCTGCCCCGCACCAGCAGTTTTTGAATCCGTGTCTGCGCTGCTCGCGGCCCGGAATTCCGGCGTAGTATCCGTTGATGCGGCGTCGGTCTGCGTCCCCACATCAGCCCATTGTGAGGTCGCATCTTTGCTCCTCAAATCTGGTATCGATGTATTGGTAGAGAAGCCCATTGCATCTACCGTCACCGAAGCTGAACAGATGATCTCGCTGGCGAAACATCATTCCTGCATCTTGCAGGTGGGACATCTGGAGCGCTTCAATCCAGCCGTCGCCGCCGCAAGCGCCATGCGCAATCATCCCATGTTCTTTGAGGCTCACCGACTGAGCATGTTCAGCCCGCGAGCCCTGGATGTTGATGTGGTGCTGGACCTCATGATTCACGATCTCGATATCGTGCTTCACCTTGTCCAATCACAGGTTCGCGAGGTGCGTGCGGTTGGATTGCCAATCGTTTCGACCCGCGTGGATATTGCGAACGCTCGAATTGAATTCGAGTCGGGCTGTATCGCAAACTTCACCGCCAGCCGGGTCAGCACAGAGAAGGTGCGCAAGCTTCGCTTTTTTCAGCCGAACCAATATGTCTCTCTCGACTACGCCCGAAAGGATCTACTGGTCATAGACGTCTCTCCCGACTCCCTGCTCGAAGGCGCCAGACTGCAAGACTCCGCAACAGCATTCCCATCCACGTCGGCGCTCCCCCCGGGACTGCGTATGCACAAGCCCGACCTTAGGCCAGGGGAACCGCTGCGGCTCGAAATCGAATCCTTCCTCCAATCCACTCACGCCCGCACGGATCCCATCGTTTCAGGCGAGGATGGGCGTCGGGCGCTGGCCCTGGCTATTCAAATCCATGACGCAATGGCCGCTCATGCCAGACGTGCGGGCCTGGAGAAGTATATGCCTTGATTTCCCCTCTTGGAATTCGCAGGAATGACAGCTCTATTCTTCTAGCATCTCTCGCCGCGTTCTGCGGCGACAGCCGCGCCTACGACTGTCCTCAGCCGGTCTTCCGGCAACACATCTACGGTGTAGCTCTGTAACGGGCTCATTTTCACCATTTCGTAAAGGTAGTGCCGTAACGTATTTAGATCCAGCCTGCCGATGTCGCGGCCCGTATAGTAGAAACGCCCGGGCCCCTCAAGGTGAATCTGAGATGCCGTCGCAGCCGCCAATGCTCGATGCCACAAATCCACAAACTCCGCGCAGCGTCGGTCGCCGCTTTTCGCGGCCTCAAAAATCTCGTCCGGCTCCATATCGAGAAACCTCAAACGCATCGCGCGGTTTCCCATGATCCCTTCCAGATGCCCCTTGCCTCCGCATCCGCAATAGCGTTCCTTCGGGTCAAGAGAAACTACCATGTGTCCGCCCTCCCAGGCTCCCTCGGTATACGGATAGCGGCCGAATCCAATTCCGTTGCCAATGGTCCATACTCGCACTAGTTTTTTGAACTCTTTCCGCGTGGCCGCCACTCCGGCCGCGGCAGCATCTGCATCGTTGCAGAGGCTCACACGGAATTCGAATCCTCGCTCCTTCAGCTCCGCGCTCACGTCGTTGCATACGTGAGTCCCCTTCAACTGGGGCAAGTTGGGTGAGTCCTCGAGAACCCCCTTAATCACTATGCCAGGCATTGCCACGCCAACGGCACTGATCGCTGCTTCGCGAGGAACCAGTTCCACCACTGCATCACAGATCAAATGGCATAGCTGCTCCTTGGGGATCTCAATCAAGCCGTTCTCGTCATACTCTTTCGGTAGATGAATCGGTGCTCCAACCAACTCGTGGTTCTCTACTAACCCAGCTGTCACTTGATCAGTCAGCACTACCCCTATGGATCTCGCCATACCCGTCCTTCTTCCTATCCCAACGGTTCGCGTGTCTTCCGCTAAATGCCGTTTTAGTTATCAAATCGCGCCAGCCGGTTCATCCCATTGAAGGCCGCAGCTTTGTAGCATTCAGCCAGCGTTGGATAGTTGAATACGGTATCGACAAAGTAGTCCAGTGCACCGTTCAAAGCCATCACTGCCTGACCAATGTGCACCAGCTCAGAAGCCCCCTCCCCAATGATGTGCACTCCAAGAATCTGGCGGCTCTCCCGGTGGAAGATCAGCTTAAGCCTCCCCGTCGTATCTCCGCGAATCTGACCTCGCGCAATCTCACGATAATAGGCCACTCCTACTTCATACGGAACATCTTCCTCAGTCAGTTGTTCCTCGGTCTTGCCGATAAATGAAATCTCCGGGATTGTATAGATCCCGTAGGGATAAATGCCCGGGTTTGACTGAACGGCTTCGTCCCCATATGCCCGCTCTACCGCAATTCGTCCCTGTTCCATCGAAACTGAGGCCAAACTTGGGAATCCAATGACGTCACCAGTCGCATAAATATGCCGCACTTTGGTCCGGAAATCCTTATCCACTGGAATGCGCCCTCGCTCATCCGCCTCGATCCCTCCAGCCGCCAGGTTCAGCTCATCTACATTGCCTTGCCGGCCCACTGCATAAAGCAGCGCGTCTCCTGAGATTTTCTTCTTGCTCTTAAGGTTCGCTACGACTGTCCCATCCGGCATCTCCTCCACGCTCTCCACCTCCTCGTGCAACCGCATGGTCACGCGACTGTCCCGTAGGTGATAGCTCAACGCCTCTACAATCTCCTGATCGGCAAACTCCAGCAAACGGGGGCGCTTTTCCACCAACGTCACCCGTACCCCCAGTGCGGCAAACATGCAGGTGTATTCCACTCCTATCACACCCCCACCCACCACAATCAGAGTCCTCGGCAACGGATCCAACTCCAGAACCTGATCGCTGTTCACGATAGTCTTGCCATTTATAGGAACCTTTGGCGTCATCGCGGGCTTGGTTCCAACCGCTATCAGAATATTGTCCGCTTCATACACCGATTCCCCCTGGGGACCAGCAACCTTCACTCGATTTGGACTCTCAAAGCTCGCAACTCCGTGGATCACGTCGATCAGATTGCGGGAAAGCTGGGCCTCGGTAACGTCAATCTCGGTCTTGATCACGTGCTGGACCCGAAATGCCAGATCCGCCATGGTGATCTTTTCCTTCACGCGGTAATTCATTCCGTATATCGAGCGATAGTTGTATCCCGAAAGGTGCAGCACGGCTTCTCGCATAGTCTTGCTCGGGATCGTTCCAGTATTCACGCACACCCCTCCCACAACTTCCCGCATTTCGACCAGCGCCACGCGTTTGCCCTTCTTTACCGCTGAAACAGCGGCACGCTGTCCGGAAGGCCCCGAACCGATGACCAGAAGATCGTATTTCGCCATAGAATTCCTTGTGCTTCGCGCCCATCCTATAACCCAAGTAGCCAATTCACCCTGAGAACCCGGAACAGTATCTTCCAAATTCTTATTCCCGGAGGCCCACCTCAAAAAGGTGAGACGCACCTGCCTCATACCGCGTCAACGTGCCCTGCGGCCTTTTTCGAGCGACGCGGATCGCACAACCCACACGTTGTGTCGCAAAGTTTTCTGCTAATTTGCCTTTAGATGCTGCTTTACGCCATTACGCAACGATCGCTATTTCCGGGAGCTGAATCCGCCCGGGAACAGGCGTTGCTCGACCAGGCGCGCAGATTGGCTAGAGGGGGCACTCATTACCTACAGATTCGCGAGAAGGATCTTCCGCACGGCTGTCTCCAATCGTTGGTCGCCTCGCTCGTCGCCGTCGTCCAGGCAGAAGGCAGCCCAATGAAGATTCTCCTCAACGGGCCACCTGCAGTCGCTCTAAAAACTGGCTGCCACGGCATCCACCTCGCAAGCGACGCCCCAGCCAACGCCGCGCTGGATGCCCGCAGGGCGTACGATCGAACCGGACAGGAATGTATCATCAGCGCCGCCTGTCATAGCGCGCAGGAAATAAGCGAGCGCGGTGCCCACGCTGATCTCCTGCTCTATTCACCCATTTTCGAAAAACATACGCCCAAAGGCGTGAATCCCGGTGTCGGCCTTTCAGCCCTGGCAGAGGCGGTTAGCCAGGCGCGGCCAACTCCAGTGCTGGCGCTAGGAGGCGTAACCGCGCATAACGCCCACGATTGCGCGGCTGCCGGGGCGATTGGCATCGCAGCGATCCGCCTGTTCCTCTCCGACGAATGGGTACCGCTCCTGCGTCCATGAAGACCGCGCCCTTGTCCGAATGCCGAAGAAACACCTCTCCGTTCGCATCAGAACCCTGCGAAAATCACAGGAGGCGATGCCGCTTCTTCGGCTTCTTCTTTACGGTTACCTGTATCGGAACATTGGTCTGCTGTGCATTCACGCAGCGCCAACCGGCGGGGGTCTTTATAAATACGTGGGTGAACACACCCTGCTCTTTGCGCGGCATCCCGTCAACTGAAATCTTGATGGCGTAGGTCCCATTTATGACCGCCGTGTCCCCGAATACTCGCACGCTTGTAACCCGCTGCAGCATGCTGAACGGCTCCTCGCTGCCCTTGGCAAACAGAAATGCTATGTACTCGTCACGCGTCTCCACATCGCCTGAGGGGGTGATGTCCATAAACGAAGGGGCCAGCAACAAATCCATGGTGTACTGGTCTGGATTCACGACTGCTCCGCTCCACTTGTCTTCAAGCGCCTGAAAGGCCTTAATTTCGCCCAACTGCTGCATGGAGCCGGACTGCGCTCGAGCATAACCCGGCAAACAAAACATTCCCGCAACGATAGCTACGCCCAGCGGCGCAACCGTTAATGATTTCCAAAGCTTCATATTTTGCTTTCCCTGTCATCCCATTTCCGGCGTACTAAGATCGAATTTTCACCAGTTCCGAACTCTGCCCGGGCGAAATCGAACTTGTCTGAGGTGCACGCCAGTGATCGATATATGAAATCTGATGTACACAGCTGATCGTGCAGTGCGGAGCACAAGTCTTTTCCGTCTTGAACTCCCGTCGAACATCTTCTGAGGTGTACTCGCCAAGGGGCACCCCGGGAAAACCCCTCTGCTGCGAGCAGTAATGCACCAGGCCGTCCTCGCAAACATACAGGTATCGTGAGCCGGCTCGGCACCGCCAGTCATTTGGCTGGCCATTCGCAATCGCCTCTTGAAACCGGTTGAAACGCGAGTAGTTCTTCTTCTTCCAGCCCCGCATTTCGGTCCACACCCGGCGCTCGGCCTCCCCGAGCGGCTTCAGTTGCCCGTCCCCATCGTGAATAATTCCGATTGTTGAGGTAAACCCCAACTCCAACGCCCGTCGCCCAATCGTGAGGGCATCCTGTGGGTTCTTAATGCCACCGCCAACCACAGAATTGATGTTGACGTGGAATTCCGCATAGGCCGCTAGACTTTCAAGCTTTTTGTCCAAAACCTTCAGGCTCTTCTTCGACACTTCATCCGGCTGGAGATTGTCGATCGAAATCTGCAGGTGATCCAGTCCCGCCCGATTCAAGCGGACAATCCGCTCCGGAACCAGGTAGTATCCGTTCGTAATCATGCCCGCAATCCGGCCATGGTAGCGAATACGCGCAATAATCTCGTCTAAATCAGGATGAAGGGTGGGCTCTCCGCCCGAAAGCGTGATAATACTTGTGCCCAGCCTCGCTAGGTGGTCGATCCGTCGCACCATCTCGTCTACGGGTACCGGTTTGGAAACGTCGTCGTATTCGTTGCAATAGGTACACGACAAGTTGCAGCGACGCATAGGTACTATCTGCGCCATTACCGGATGCCGGGTCGAAGCCAGCGCGTGAACCACGGCTGCCAGCTCCCTCACCTTACGCTCCGCCGCCCGGGCTCGGCGCACTGCCGGACTTGGTTTAGCTAGTTCAGACATTCTCTCTGTATTGAATCACAACCCCGTATCTCAAGCAGATGCTATGGAAACTGGAAAGTTTCACGCCGGGAATCTTTCCTGACGGTACGTCTCGTATTTCCGAAGAACCTCGCTTCCTGCAGTACACCGTTTCTTCTCTCAAGGAGCCGCAGATCGGCTCACCGTCGACTCCGTCCAAACCCAGCCCAGAAGTCCATATGATTCCCCGATTGCTAAAGTAGCACCGCCGCGCTCAAACTCCCGCGGCCACACCACCCGGCTCTGCTGGCGGTGTCCGCCAGGCGTGTACTGAATCAACTTCAGTTTGTGGTTTCGGATTACCTTCAGATTCACGGTCTTTCCCTGGTTCTGCGATACCACCATCAGCCAGCCTCGCAATGTGGTCGACGGCATCCCGTTCACCGCCGTGATCACATCACCAGCACGCAGTCCGGCAGCCGCGGCTTCGCTGTCCGGCTCAACGTTCCTCACCAGAAGCCCGGTGCCTTTCTGTATGCCGAAATAGCTCGCCAGCTGTTTCCCAAGGGACTCCACATCCAGTCCGTCGCAGCCAACCATCGCAAACTCCTCCAGCCTGACGTTACGCCCCAGCTGATTTCCCAGCACCAGCCCTTCCATGCCGCTTCCCGGTACGGAAACTGGAAACCCGTTCGTAAATATTGCGCCTTCCGGCCACGCGGAAGCTTCCACCTCAGCGCGACTAGCAAGTTTCACGTGAATGTCTTTCGGCTTGCCGTCGTGGATCAGGCGCAGTTGAATCGTTTGGCCTGCTGGTGTGTCTCGCAGAATATTTCTCAATTGGGAGGCACTCACGATGGGTGAGCCGTTCACCCCAACTATCACGTCGTGGGGCTGCAAGCCCACCTTACCTGCAGGCGCGTCACGATCAACTCCCATAATCTCGGCCCCGCCGGCGTGCTTCACTTTTAGCTGCGCCGCAGCCTGCGGTGTGACGTCCACGAGATAAACTCCCAAATATCCCGGCGTGATGAGACGCCCTTTCGCCGGAACGGCCGCGCCCTTCTGCGCGGCCCACGCGGGAGCACCCGCCATCAGCACAATTACCAACGCCGAACCGGCTAGCTGTCTTACCAACTTTTTGATGATAATCGTCATTCGCCCTTCGTACTGAAAGACGAAGGGAACTGCAGAAACGTTACCCGCGCCGCTTCGCATGGAGGTCACTGCACTGGAGGCTCCTGCTGAAGAACCTGCTCCGATACATCTCGAATCTGCGGATTCTCATCCTGCGAGGCGACCGTATGCAGCACCTGGCGAACACTGGAATCGGCCTCGATCGGCGCTACCAACTCAATAGCCTGCATCCTCACAATGGGATCCGAGTCATGAAGCATCGCGTCCAACACGGCATTGCGCACGTGCAAATCGCTTCCGATGTAAGGCTGCAGACCCGCCAGCGCATCCAGGCGAACTCCAGGATTGCTGTCGTACCGCAGCGCGTCCATCAATGCCCGCCGATCGGGCCCTGCCTTGCAACGACCCACCGCGCACTCCCGGGCAATTAGATCCACTGACATATCCCGCACCATTGAATTCTGGGGGGCAACAACGCCTAGCAGCAGCAATCTGCGTATATAGGGATCATTGATCGAGCCGCTGACCGACTCCGGGACCATGCGATTGAATCGAATTTCCACTCGATCGGAATTCGGAGCGTTCAATATCTGGCTGACATTCGCAATCTGCGCGGCCGCCGTATCGATCATCAGCGAATCATTCGGTTCAATCGACTTGCCATTCTCTGTTGCCGTTTCCACACTCCCATTTGCGATGGTCATGGCCGCCGGCCTTATCGGAAGATCCTTCAGTATCATTTTCGACCGCTGTTCGCGTAGCTGGTGCGCGCCCAACTTAAATCCGCCATACCCACCGGCCGCGAGTCCAAATACCAGCAGCGCCGAGGCCATCACTGGAGCGCTACTCAGCCGGGCAACTCCCAGCCGGAAACGCCGGCCCGTCCTTCGCAGCCACCCCCCCTGCGGCGCCGCATCCAACGCCTCTTCCAGACGCAACCGTGCGCGAGTCAACAGGTTCGCCGAGGGATCCTCTTGCGGCAGCAGCGACATCGCCTTCCGCAAACCTTCCACCGCATCGTATTCCGCACGGCAGGCCTCGCACGAAATCAGGTGCTGGGCCAGATGATGGCGCTCTTCGTCCGGCAATTCGCCGTAGACCGCCAGCGCTATGCTTTCCTGTGCCTGTTTACAAGTCATACAGAGTTTCCAATTGCAGAATTATCAGCCAGGCTCAACGCACGGTAACCAGGTTGGCTCGCAACTTCTTCGTAGCCCGGAACAGCGTATTCTTAGCCGTTTCCTCTGTCGTATTCAACATTTCGCCAATCGTTCTCAGGCGCAAACCCTGAAAGTGCTTCAGCTCAAACACCATCCGTTCGCGCGGCGTAAGTGTGTCGAGCGCCGCCATGATGTGACCGCCCAATCGCTTCCGCTCCAGCTCGCGGTCAGGATTCGCACCCGCGCGGTCATCAGAGACGTTTACAAGCAAATCCATCTCCCCGCCCGTGGCGTCGATCATCACTGCCTGCTCTTCCCGGCGCGCTTTCCTGCGCCGCATCAGGTCCAGGCAAAGATTTGTCACGATGCGGTAAATCCAGGTATAGAACGAACATTCGAACCGGAAGTTTCCAAGTGACTTGTACGCCTTCAGAAACGCTTCCTGATGGATATCCTGCGCGTCCTGCTCCGAGCCGGTCAGGTGCAGCGCAAGCCGCAGCACCGCCTGATCGTGTTGGCGCACCAGCGCGTCAAACGCTGCGCGCGATCCTGCTTGCGCCTCCCGAATCAGCTCAGTTTCAGAGGTGATTTCTTCAGCCCGAAAGATCCTCCGCGGCGAAGGGCTTATTACCGCTTCTCGCGAAATAATGCTCAACGCGTCTGACATCGGCCCTACTTCTCCTTGGACAATGGACGAACTGGGAGTCGAAACGTGAGCCGGTTGAGGAAGGACCGGAAACCTGCGCTCCGGGCCGGTGGGCTTGTCTTTCATGGCGCCAACTCTCTTTGCCCTAAAAGTGTACGCCCTCCGTCTGACGTTTCTGTCATCTCCGCTCGATGGGTCGGCATCCATCCCCAGCACAGGCCAAACGGCTCGCGCTTTCCACCGCGGAATCCTCTAGACTTGACACATGCCCTCGGCAAATGAACCCCGTTCAGTATCCTCCTCATGGATCACGGCTTACTGCGATGGCGGCTCGCGAGGCAACCCTGGCCCTGCCGCGTATGGCGTCCGGATCGAAGATGCTCAGGGAAACAAATTGGAAGAGCTATACGAGTTCCTCGACGTTAAAACAAATAATTTTGCCGAGTATTCCGGCCTCCTGGCGGCCCTCGAATTCGCCCTTGCCACAGGCCACACTCACCTTCGCGTCATTGCAGACTCGGAGCTTATGGTCAAGCAGATGCAGGGCAAATATAGCGTCAAAAGTCCCGACCTGCGCCCTCTCTATGACGAAGCGAAGCGTCGCGTTGCGAAGTTGCAGGCGTTCCGCATTGAGCACGTCCTCCGCGGCAAAAACATGCACGCCGATCGCCTGGCCAATCTCGCCATGGACAAGGGCTCGCACAGAACCGTGCGCGACCTCCTGCCTGAAGTACCACCTGCGTCCTCCAGCCGGCCGGCCAAACCCGTCTCCGGCTCCCTTTTCCCGGAAGAACCTGTAGCAGCGGCCAGCCAGCCGCTCAAGCCCGTTTCCGGATTCGTCAAGAATGGCGTGGCGCACTTTCTCGAAGGCAAATTGCCGGAGGGAACCTTCGTCATCATCACGCCAACCCGCAGATAACCGCCTTCCAATAGGAAACGGGGCGCTCACGCCCCGTCATGCTCCATCCAATCAGGAATCGGCCAATGATGTTTACTTCGCCAGGCGCGCCTTCACGATTTCGCTCACCAGCCGTCCATCTGCCCGCAAACCCCTCTGTTGGATCTGCGCCTGCACCGCCTTCATCGCCATGCCTATATCTTTCGGGCCCAGATCATCCCCGCTCACCGCCAGATCCGCAATCGTCTGCTCCACCAGATGCCGTATCTGGTCCTCACTGGCAGCCTTTGGCATGTAGCCTTCGATCACAGTGATCTCGTATGCCTCTTTGTCAGCCAGATCAGCGCGGTTGCCCTTCGTGAACTGCTCAATCGACTCACGGCGCTGCTTGATCATTGTCGTAAGCACTTGCTGCACTTCACCGTCTTCCAGCGGCGCGCGCTTTTCAATCTCTTTGCTCTTGATGGCTGCCTTCACCATGCGCAATACGCCCGTAAGCGCCGCATTCTGCGCCTTCATTGCCGCAATGGTGTCTTGATCGATCTTCTTCGCCAGGCTCAAAGTTTTGTCTCCCAAATCAGGGCCAACTTCTAAGTATAGAACCCCTGCGTCAAAATCACAGGTGCGTAAAAATATCTGCAGAGAGGATACTCCCACATGATTCGGAAGACCCGACTCTTCACCCCCGGCCCGACTCCGCTGCTTCCCGCAGCCCAGTTCGCCATGGCCGCCGCAGACATCCATCACCGCACTCCCGAGTTCCGCGCGCTCTATCAGCGCGTTCTCGGACAGCTCAAGGAGTTTGTCGGCACGCAGAACGATGTTCTCCTCATGGCGTGCTCCGGCACCGGCGCAATGGAAGCCTCTGTTTCGAACCTCACCTCGCCTGGTGATCGCGTGCTCGTGCTGTCTGCCGGAAAGTTTGGCGAGCGCTGGGTAGCGCTTGCCAAGGCCTTTGGATGCAACGCTGACGTCGTCACCAAGCCCTACGGCTCCACATTCACGCTCGACGAAGTCCGCGCCGCTCTCAAGCCCGATACGCGCGCCGTTTACATGCAGGCCACCGAAACCTCCACGGGCGCTCGTCACGATGTGGAAGGCATCGCCAGGCTCCTGCGCTCCTCCGGCAGTGAGGCTCTGCTTGTTGTCGATGCCATCACCGGCCTCGGCACCACCCACTTCGATGTAGACGGCTGGGGCGTCGATATCATCATCGGCGGATCGCAAAAAGCCGTCATGATTCCTCCCGGCCTCGCTTACCTATCGGTCAGCGAACGCGCCTGGGCCGCCATGGACCACTCCAAAAACCCGCGCTACTACTTCGACCTGCGCCGCGAGCGCAAGAGCGCCAAGGCGGGCGAGTCGGCATACACTCCCTCGGTAGCACTCATTGCAGGTCTCGGTGCTGCTCTCGACTTCATCGCCTCACAGGCAGGAGGCAATCTCTCCGCCGGCCGCACGGCGCTGGTCAACAATGCCGAAACCGTCGCCGCAATGACGCGTGCTGCCGCGCAGGCTCTGGGCCTCAAACTCTTTGCGCCCGACACGCCGGCAGCGGCCGTCACCGCGATTGTGGCCCCGGAAGGGCTCGATTCCGGCGCCGTCGTCAAGGAGCTCAAGGCCCGCTTCGCTTCGGTCATCGCCAACGGTCAGGGCGACATGAAGGGCAAACTCTTCCGCGTTGCCCACCTCGGTTACTTCGACTACATGGACACCATCGCCCTCATCGGAGCTCTCGAACAAATTGCTCCCACAGTCCTCAAAACTCCCAACTTCCACTTCGGCCAGGCGCTGGCAGCCGCGCAACAGGTCTATGCCGACCGCTCCGCCGAGGCAAAGAAGCACGTCTCCCCTGAACCGGTGCACGCTTAGGCGCGCACCCCGGATCCCGGCGCGCCGCTCGCTCGCGTGCCCTCATCGCGCCATCCTTCGGCTTCGGGGGCAGCAACTGCCCCCCCCAGAGCCGAAGGATGCGGTTTTCCCCGCAAAGTCGCCCACGTTGACCTCCGTTTTCTCAACCAGCCGCTAGGCCTCGTCGTCCAGGAGATTCTTAGGAAATGAAGATCGTTCTCGCCGAGAAAGTATCCCCCGCCACTGTTGCCGTATTCGCCGCCGAGCAGGGATGGAAGATCGTCCCTCACGACCAGATCAAAGATCTGCCCGCGGAACTCGCCGATGCCGATGGTCTGGTGGTCCGCTCTGCCGTTCAGGTGGACGATGCCCTCATGGCAGCCGCGCCAAAGCTGCGAGTTATCGGCCGCGCCGGCGTCGGCGTGGACAACATCGACGCCGATGCGGCCACCCGCCGCGGGGTCGTCGTCATGAACACGCCCGGCGCCAATGCCGTGGCCGTTGCCGAACTCACCCTCTGCCTCATGATCGCGCTCGCTCGCAAGTTGCCCCGGGCAAACACCTCCATGCATGACGGCAAGTGGGAGAAAAAGTCGCTACAGGGCGTGGAACTGCGCGGCAAAAGGCTCGGTGTGCTCGGACTCGGGCGCATCGGGCTGGAAGTCGCCCGCCGCGCGCGCAGCTTTGGAATGGAACTCATTGGGCACGATCCCTTCGTTTCAGCTTCGGTTGCGCGTGAGAATGCCATCCGCCTCGTTTCCATGGAAGAGATCTTCCGAGAGGCCGATTACCTCACCCTCCACGTCGGCCTCACGCCTCAGACGCAGGGCATCATCAACCAAAACACGCTAGCCTCTATGAAAAAAGGCGTGCGCATCATCAACTGCGCTCGCGGCGAGCTCATCAACGAACCCGCGCTGGCCGAAGCGCTCCACTCCGGCCAGGTGGCCGGCGCCGCGCTCGATGTCTTCACCACCGAGCCGCCCAAGAATTCGCCCTTCTTCGGCATGGACAACGTCATCCTCACGCCTCATATTGCCGGCTCCACCAACGAGGCTCAGGAGGCCGTCGGCATCCAGATCGCCATGCAGGTGCGCGAGTTCCTCAAGCTCGGTGTGGTGCAGAACGCGGTCAACCTGGCGTCCATGACCCACGAGGAGTACATCGAGATTGCTCCTTGGCTCACCTTGGGCGAGAAGCTGGGCGCGTTCGTGGCTCAGTTCCCCGCCGGCAACATTGAGAGCATCGAGATCGGCTACCACGGCCGCATTGCCGAGGGTAAAACCGAGCTGATCCGCAACAGCGCCATTGCGGGCATTCTGGGCCAGTCCGAGCAGGTGAACCGTATCAACGCCGCCTCGGTGGCCGAGGAACGCGGCATTCGCCTGCACGAACGCAAGCAGGAGACCGCGACAGGCGGCGCCGGAACCGTGCTCAAGCTGGTGCTGCACACAGACAAGGGCGAGGTTTCGGCCACGGGCACGGTGCTGCATGGCCGGTCGGCCCGGCTCATCAACCTGGACGGCATCGACATTGAGGCGCCCCTGGAGGGCCAGCTGCTGAGCCTCAAGAACCTCGACGTTCCTGGCGTCATCGGCCGCATTGGCACGATTCTCGGCGAGCACCAGATCAACATCGGCAACTTTGCGCTGGGCCGCTCCAGCCGCGATCATCGCGGCACGGCGCTGGCTGTGGTTCAGGCTGACGGCCAGGTCACCGACGCGGTGCTGCACGCGCTGCGTTCGATCGAGGCCATCACCGACGTCCGGCTGGTCACGCTCTGATCGGTCCCTTGCCCCGTTCGTAACCCCGACACCCGTTCCAGGCCAGGGAACGGGTGCTTGTTTTTGCGCTGAAAACGCCCGAAAACCCGCTAAAATAGAAGGATTCCAACGATCTCCCTCGGGGTGAACCCACGTGCCTCTTTATGAGTACCGCTGCAAGGCTTGCGGTCATGTATTTGAAAAGATCCAGAGTTTCAGCGCAGCGGAAGAGAAGGAATGTCCGGTCTGCAAGGGTGAAGTGGAGCGGCTGCTCTCAGCGCCTGCCATCCAGTTCAAGGGTGCGGGCTGGTATGTGACCGACTACGCCGCCAAAAACACCGCCGGCAAGACCGGCGCTGCAAGCAGCGGCTCGGCATCAACCGGCGAAAGCTCCTCCAGCACCAAGACCGAAGGCGCGCCGAAGGCCAGCGCCACAGCCGGCTCGTCCTCAGCTTCCACGGGCTCCTCGGGCGGCTCGACGGAGAGCAAAAAGTAACTCTCCGGAACCGCCCGGCAGAGCGGCAGGCGAAGCGCTTTCAAAAGCGCCTCCAGCCTGCGAAAACGTGAAATCAAAGGCACGGGTTAACGTCCCAGAACTTATTGAAACAAAATAACTTGCAAGAGGTTCGTCTCGCAAGTCCTTTGCTTTCAACGCGTTCTGGAGGGGTATAGACCCCCTGAAATCGACCCGCAATGCAGTCCAAATCTGCACGGAACCGGGCCGAATTCGAGCCGGGATTCACGTTTCCCTATTTCCAGATTAGCGATTTGGGCCGTAATTCCCGGCACATTTCCTGTGGAAGACGGTGCGGGCTTCTCCGCTGCGCCCCGCGCGATGGCTTGCGCCCCGCTGCGATTGAAATGACGGCGTCTGGGGATGCGCAGAGGTTTAGAAGCCCTTGAGATACAGCGTGTAGACGACCGCCGAGGCCAGGATGCAGTAGATGCCGAAGAGGTACCAGCGGCCATTCTCCAGCCAGCCGCTCAGCCACCTGAGCGCCACCAGGCCAGCCAGAAACGAGAAGACCATGCCGATGATGCTGGGCAGGAAGATGCCATG
>CAZWSD010000032.1:0-15059 GCA_964636535.1 uncultured Acidobacterium sp.
GTAGTCGATAAGTCGCTCTCGCCTGCCATGCGGCAGCCGGCTGACCGGCACCAGCCTGACAGGGGGCCCTGGCTGAGGGTCTTGCGGGGCGTGACCAGCATCGGGTGGGGCATCGTGGGATCGCGCAGCGGCGGCGAAGGCGCGAGGTTGTTTCTGCCCCTTTGTGGCTGAGGGGCAGCGTTGGCAATCGAAGTGTAATGAGCTACTTCTCGGTGTTGGGCGGGTTTGGACGAGGATTCTCGTGCCGTCGGTGGTTTGACGGGTCACCATCGGGGTTGCTATGGAATATGGGCTTAAGGGGAGATATGGATGAAGCGCTCCGGCGGATTATTGATGATATTGGTGCTTTGTTGTTGCGGTAATTGGGTAAATGTTTTCGGCGAGTCAGGTTTCGGGCAGCAGGCCCCGGTGTTGGCGCAAGCAGGCAGTCTGGAGGCGGCGATCCGGTCGTGGGAACTGGCGCTCAAGCAAAATCCGGACAATCTGGAAGCCCTGTCGAATCTAGGGATGGACGAATTTCGACTGGGGGACTATCGGGCGGCGGCGATCGCGTACGGCAAGGCCGTCAAGCTCGATCCGCAGGCGACCAGCGTACGGATGAATCTAGGTGTTTCACTCTTCAAGGCCACGCAATTCAAGCAGGCAGCCACGGTTTTTGCGGAGATGGGGAAGCAGCAGCCTGACAATGCACGGCTGATTATCTTAGCGGGGATGTCCTACTACGGGGCCAAGGAATATGCGAAGGCCGTCCCGTATCTGCGCGAGGCGGCCAATGAGCAGCCAAAGAATGTAGCGCTGCGTCTACCGTTGGCAAATTCGTGTCTTTGGGCCAAACAATACCAATGCGTGCTGACTGTGTATAAGCAAATTCTGGCTTTGAATGGAAATTCGGCGCAGGCGGATATGCTGGCGGGTGAGGCGCTGAGCGCGGAAGACCAGGCTTCCGGAGCGATCCGACAATTTCGCGACGCGGTGAAGGCGAATCCGAAGGAGCCTGAGGTGCACTTCGGCCTGGGGTATCTACTTTGGACGCAAGGAGACTATCCCGAGGCGGAGAAGGAATTCCGCGCGGAACTGGCGAACGATCCTACGGACGCGAAATCGCTTACCTATCTGGGGGATACGCTTCTGCATTTGCACAAGTCTGAATTGGCGCGCAAGGCATTGGTGGAGGCTCTGCGTCTGAATCCTTCTTCCGAGCTGGCGTACGTGGATCTGGGGGCACTCGACACGGCCGCCGGGAATAGACAACTGGCCGTGAATGATTACAAGAGGGCTATCGCAATTGATCCGAAGAACACGACGCCGTATTGGAAGCTGGGAAGGCTGGAGGTTTCGATGGGTCACAGGCAGGAGGCACAGGCAGATTTTGCCAAGCTGGCCAAACTGCACCAGCAGGCTAACCAGCAGCTCTACCTGAAGATGGCAGGGAGTCCCATGGCGCGGGCCGCGGAAGCAAAAAAGAAGCAGAAGCAGTAGTGAGGTTGAGGTAACCCCCCTACCTGGTCCGCCGGTTCCCGGCTTGGCCGCTTTCAAGCATCGGATGCTTTGTGGTAAGTCATTTATATTCAGCAATATAAACTATGACGCCTTTTCTTTTCTCCATCTCGGGAGTGGGGTGCCCCGCTACGTTGATCATTGCGCCGGGCCTGACGGCGGCGGGAGGGAGAGCAGATAGGTAAACCACCTGGGTATTGACAGAGCGGTTTACAGGAGAGTAATTTGGCTCGCCATAGGGAAACGTTTCCTTTTAGCCGTTCGCAAGTAAATCGCTTTTTTGTTTTTGAGAAAAGAATATTTGTTTTTGGGGGTGTCATGAGACGCACGCTCAAGGGAGTCTTTCTGCTTCTGACTGCTGTATGCCTGACCGTATCGGTGGCGACAGCGCAGGAGAATGCAACTATCACCGGAACAGTAACCGACCCAACCGGGGCCGTTATTCCGCACGCGTCGGTTGTGGTGCACGACGCGGCCACGGGCCAACAGATTCGATCGCAGGCGAACGCTGCCGGCATTTATCTTTTCGGAAATCTTAACGTCGGCAAGTACAACGTGACGGCAACCGCCAAGGGATTTGGCAAGACGACGATCAGCGGCATTTCGATCCATGCAGGCGAGACGGTTACGGAAGACTTTAAGCTGTCTATCGGTACTGCGGCGCAGACGGTTACGGTTCGAGCCGGGGCGCTGCACCTGCAGGTGCAAACCAATGAGCTGAGCACGGTGATGACTGGCAAGCAGGTTGCGCAGCTGGTGACAAACGGCCACAACGTAACGGCGCTGGCGGCCATTGGACTTGGGGTGGCGAATAACCTGCCCGAATTCAGTGGGATCGATGGACTCACATCGGCCAACGGCATCAGCTTTAATGGAACGCGAGTATCTCACAACATCTACCTGCTCGACGGGGGAGAGTTGAACGACCGCGGCTGCGGGGGGTGCTTCAGTTCGCTTCCCTCTCCGGACGCGCTGGCTGAATTCCGCACTCTGAACAGCAACTATCCGCCTTATTACGGCCTGGGGTCAGGCGGGGTGGTGATGATGGTGCTTAAATCCGGGACTCGTCAGTTCCATGGCGAGTTGTATGAGAGCAACCGAAACAACGCATACGATGCCAATGACTACTTCACGAAACTTGCCCACCAGGCGACACCCGAGTTTCGGCTAAATGAGCCGGGCGGAAACATTGGTGGACCGCTATACATTCCTCATGTTTACAACAAAGATCGGAAGAAGACCTTCTTCTTCATCAATGAAGAATGGAGGCGATTAATCCAAGGGAGCACGCCTTCTATCGTCAACACGATAGCGGCGAACAATTTTCCGACGCTGGGGCAGCCATTGGATTACCATGTGCCTGCCGGAAGCGCGCCACCAATTGTCCCCATCACCCAAGATCCAGCCAAGCTGAGGATCTATGGGGCAGACGGGCTTGTTCCGGGCGCCCCATTCCCCGGTAACGTGATCCCCGCGAACCTGATTGACCAGAACGCGGTGAGAGAATTGAATGCCGGGACTTTTCCAAAGCCAAATTTTGGAACCGATCAATATATTTCTTCCATCCCCGGAGTCACGAATGTCCGCGAAACTGCCGTCCGTATCGACGAGCGTATCAATTCACGGTTGCAGTTGATGGGGCATTATCTGCACGATGCGACGAGTGAAACCTTCTATCCACCGTTATGGGGAGACAGCACTTACCCGACCGTTGGTACACAGATGGAGAACCCGTCCTATTCGGCAGTGATCGGCCTGACGCAGACGATCAATCCGAACCTGCTCAATGTGACCTCGCTCGACTACAGCGGGAACAAGATCACTCTTGATCCCATCAACGGTAAGACGGGAGGCACATTTGTGCAGCCCAGCGGGTGGACGGCGAGCACGTTTTTCCCGCTTGCGGACAACTTTGAACACCGGCTTCCCGAGATCGATCTGCAGGGATCGCCTCTCAATGCGAACTGGAGCTCGTCTTACTTTCCATGGAAGAATGGCTTTGAAGGCTACGAGTTCCGCGACGATCTAACCTACAGCAAAGGCCGCAATGACTTCAGATTTGGAGTTGCAGTTTTCCATTTCTACAAGAATCAGCAATTGCAGGCGAACACACAGGGGACCGCGGCTTTCAATTCCAGCGCGTTTTCGCATGACTCTTATGTCAATTTCATCCTGGGTGATGCGAGCAGCTTTACCCAGTTGCAATATCTTGCCGGCAAGCATTGGACGAGCAATAACTTCAGCGGATACGCCAATGACAACTGGCATATCACCCGGACGCTGACACTAAACCTTGGGGCGCGCTATGATGCAATGCCGCATACCGGAGAACGCTATAACCAGTTTGCGAACTTTGTACCGGCGGACTACAACTACCTGCAGCCGTATCCACTCAATCCCGATGGGACGCTGAAGGCGAGTTCGCTCACCACCTTCAACAACGCGCAGTTCTACCTCAATGGCATGAGAGAGGCAGGCGTGAACGGGTTTCCCAGGGGCGGTGTGAAGAACGATTACGACACCTTGCAGCCCAGAGTGGGTTTCGCCTGGGACGTACTTGGGAAGGGCACGACCGTGATGCGGGGCGGATTCGGCCTCTTCTACGAAAGGATTCAGGGCAACGACGTCTATAACGCGGCCTTGGATCCACCGTTTGCTTATCAGCCGTCTGCAACCAATGTCTATTTCTCCAGCCCAACTACCAGTGCGCTGACAGGGCAGACAACGACGCAGAGCTTCCCTTCAGTTTTGACTAACATTAAGTACCACTATCATAATCCGGGAACCGCTGAATACAGTCTCGGGTTCCAGCACAGGTTCGCGCGTTCGGTTATCGGCGTGCTTCAGTACGCTGGATCGGATGGGTGGGACCAAAACGATGATCGCAGCATCAACACATTGCCGCTGGTTGACGCGAGCGATACCGCACATCCATACGCCCTGCGCGAGGGTGTAGCCAACGGGACGCTAAATCCAAATCTTTACCGGATTTTCCCAGGCTATGCCGGAATCACGCAGGAAGAGAACGAAACCAACTTTAACTACAATTCACTTCAGCTCGGGCTGCGGGGTAATGACTGGCATAACCTTACCTTCCAGATTGCCTACACCTACTCGCACGAGATTGATATAGTCAGCTATGATCTCAACGCGTTGTCCGACCCGTTCAATCCGAGGTATGATCGCGGTTCGGGTGCCTTGGATCGTCGTCAAGTCTTGAATATGACTTATATCTACTCGTTCCCTTTCTTCGAGCACAGCCGTAGTGTTCTAGCAAGGGAAACGTTGGGCGGATGGGAGTTTTCCGGAATTACAACCGCGGAGACCGGCACGCCTCAACCCATTACCTATACCGGGCCCGACACGTTGGGCCTTGGAGGCGGGACAACCAACCGGCCCAATCTGGTGAATGGCAAAGTGATCTATGTGAAACATGGATTGCAGTGGTTTAGTCCAAGCTCCTTTTCGAATCCTGTTGCGCCGTGGAATGGCGGACCGAATCAGGGATGGGGCGATGCGGGCAAGGACGCGGTTGTTCTTCCGGGCCTGTTGAACTTCAACTGGTCGCTGTTTAAAACCATCCGCTTTACGCGCAAGGCGCTGCCAAATCTTGAGTTGCGATTTGATGCGTTCAACGTCTTCAATCACACGAACTTCACGGGAATCGATTCCAATTCGGCAGACGGGAATTTCGGTCAGGTCACTTCAGATTACGGGCCTCGGGAAATGCAATTTGGCGCCAAGTTACACTTCTGAAACTGTCAGATCATTGTTCGATATCCGGCGTCTCCATTTTGTTATGGGGACGCCTTTCTTTCTTGGTTTGCTCAAGTTCGTACTGATAGATGGAGCGTTAGTGCTGTTGAGGAGCGAGATCCCGGCTCAGATAGGGTGTTGCCCTTAGCGGATTTGACCGGATGGAGAGTTGATGGGAATGGCGGGGAGATTGCCCGGCTTGCAGCGTTTTGAGGGCTGAATTGGAAGTTCTGTAGAGGAGACTGCAAAACCGTGGCGGTTTTCTGCTTGCCGTTGCAACCTGCGTTCTTGTAACTGTGGTACGGGGAGAAGAGATCGGGAAGTCCAGTGTTTGCCATGAATTTGTCAGGATCGTGACTTCGCTGGGATCGTCGCGATCGTTTGCCATCGTGAGTACGCCGCCTGCCCAACTGGGGGATCCATGCAGATTCGTATCGTAGCTCTTGCCGCTCTTGTTGTCAGTCTTGTTCCAACCCTGGGTGCCTCGACGCTGGGGCGCGCAAAGCACGAGTACGTCGTCCGGACCGCCTCCGGCCGTGTCTCCGGTGAAGTGGTTCCCCACGCTAAAGTCGTGGTCTTTAAAGGGATTCCCTATGCCGCCCCGCCGGTGGGCAACCTGCGCTGGCGGGCGCCGCAAGCCGTTCGTCCATGGAAGGGCATCCGTCGGGCGGATCACTTTAGCGACAGTTGCGTGCAGGAAACGCCGAATGAGTTTCTGCCGTGGACACCTGCCTTTATGACGCATCGGAAGGTGAGCGAAAACTGCCTTTACCTGAATGTGTGGACACCGCAAGCGAGCGCGAGGGCGAATCTTCCCGTGATCGTCTTCATTCATGGCGGGGCGTTTACCTCGGGAGCCGGGAGCATCCGTATTTACAACGGTACGCATCTTGCGCAGACGGGGCTGGTGATTGTCACGATCAATTACCGGGTCGGCATTTTTGGATTTTTTGCATACCCGCAACTCACGGCGGAGTCGCGCCACCACGCTTCCGGCGATTATGGCTTGCTTGATCAGATCGCGGCGTTGCGATGGGTGCAACGTAACATCGGCGCGTTCGGCGGGGATCCGCATCGCGTGACGATCTGGGGCCAGTCGGCCGGGGCGATGAGCGTGGAGGCTCTGACGCTGTCGCCTTTAGCCAAGGGGCTCTTCCAACGCGCGCAGGCGGACAGCGGGATTGGCGTCCGCGGTTTTGGAGCGCCCAGTCTCAAGACCGCTGAGTCTAACGGAGAAAGGTTTGCCCAGCGCGTCGGGGCTGATTCGCTCAAAGAGCTTCGGGCTATTCCGGCAGCCAAGCTGCTGGCTGCGATGCGGCCCTCCGACGAGGTGGGGCCAGACATTGACGGGTGGGTTCTTCCGGCGTCGTTGCGAAAGCTTACGGCCGACGGCTCGGGCAGTCACGTCCCGCTCATCGCCGGATGGAATGCGAACGACTGGCTGCTCGGCTCACCGCCGGTGTCGAGCGTGAAGGCCTATCAGGCGCTGGCGCATCGCCTGTACGGAACGATGTCCGGTGAATTCCTTCGTCTTTATCCAGCTTCGACTGTCGGCGAGGCGAAGGCGATGGAGAAGCTCAGTTCCGAGGATCGGGACCGGGTTTCGACGTACTTGTGGGCCGTGCTGCGGGAAAAGAGCCCCTCGGCTCGGGGTCCACAGCCGATTTACACCTATTACTTTGATCGCGCGATTCCGTGGCCGGAGCATCCCGAGTTTGGAGCCTTTCATTCGAGCGAATTGCCTTATTTCTTCCGCAATCTCAAGCGGATGATTCGCCCGTGGGAGCCGGTGGATTTCAAGATTTCCGATGAGGCTTCAGCGTATTTGAAGAACTATGCGGTGACAGGGAATCCTAACGGTCAAGGTTTGGCGCGCTGGCCCGGGTTGAGCGCGGGCTCACCGTACAGCCTGCGGCTGGGTGCGCGGACGGGGGCCATGCCCCTCGCCACTCCGGCGAGGCTGGCTTTCTGGAAGAAGTACTTTGCTTCTCCGGAGGCCGCGCATGCGCCCATTTTCTAGGGGGAGTGGAGAGCTGCGGCTGCGTGTGCCTGGTGTTCGAGGGCTCTCGAGTGGATCTGAATCGGAAAATGGATTCGGAAGTGAGCGGGTTCCGGGGAGCAGGTCAGAATGAGAACGGATGTGGTGCTCGCCAAGAAAAATCAAAGATAAGTCTTTTGTTTTCCTGGTGAGCTCGGTGGGACTCGAACCCACGACCCTCGCCTTAAAAGGGCGGTGCTCTACCAACTGAGCTACGAGCTCATTTTCTACGTTAACACACCGGAAGCTGTTGATTTTTGGGGGCTGTTTGCGCGCGCGAGCGACGTGCGGGGGCATTGGCCGGCGGGGTGAAAAGCGGCCCTGCCGGGCATGGGAATGCAGCGGGCGCAGTTTGAGGATTGCGGTGATGGGCGGGAGCGATTTGTATCTGGTGGAGTTGTATTTTGCTTAAGGATGTGCGGAGCCGCGATTTCTTTTCTTGATTTCTGAAGGGGCGCGGGGGTACAACGATGGCACTGCTTATCTATCAGTTTGAAAAGCTAGTCTAACTCTGGATGCGGCATGCGTACTCTGGGCCTGACTTCCCGCGCGATTTTTGTAGTTTCTGCCTTGGTGACTCTCAGCATGGTTCCCGCAAATGCTGAAAAGTGGTACCAACCGACCCCACAACAACTGAAGATGACGACGGACCCGAAGGCTCCGAATGCGGCGGCAGTGTATCTGTACCGCGAAGAGACGGTGAACGACCAGGAGCACCCGCATACGTTTTATGCGGTGATCAAGATATTAACCGCGGGTGGGAAGAAATGGGCGGACGTGGAACTGCCTTATGACAGTTCGTATGCGCAGCTGGCGTCGATTCAGGGGCGCACGATTGAACCGGACGGGGCGGTGGTGCAGTTCAAGGGCAAGCCTTACCAGAAGCTTCTGTTCAAGGGACTTACATACGGAGGCAATGAGGCGAAGGTGATGGAGAAGGTATTTACGCTGCCGGATGTGCAGGTGGGGAGCATTCTGGAGTACCGGTACATTCTGGACTACGACAGCGATACCATTTCGGCGCCGCAGTGGTTTATTCAGCAGCCATTGTTTGTGCATGAGGCGCACTACCATTTTGTTCCCTCGAAGGATTACGGGGACTACACGACGACGGATGCACAGGGGCACAAGAACCTGGCGAATCACCTGTTGTACAGCGGAGTGCTGCCGAAGGGTGCGAAGGTAGCTTCGGGGCTGGATGGATACGACCTTGTGGTGAAGGATATTCCCGCGCTGGTGAATGAGCGGGATGAAATGCCGATGGACAGCGTGAGTTACCGTCTGCAGTTTTACTACACGCCGTTTATCGACGAGAAGGAGTTCTGGAAGTACGAGGGCAAGACATGGTCGGAGAGCGTGGACAAGTTTGCGCGGGATTCGCCGGTAATACAGGCGGCGGTGAGCAAGCTTGTATCGCCTGGAGACAGCGAAGCGGTGAAGGCGCAGAAGCTTTACGAAGCGGTGATGAAGCTGGATAACACCGACTACACGCGTGTGCGCAGCGCCTCGGAGAACAAGGCGGAAGGCGTGAAGATTAAGAATGCGGGAGATATCTGGGAGGCGAAACAGGGTACTTCCGACGAGCTGACGGAGTTGTATATCGCGCTGGCTCGCGCGGCCGGGCTGAAGGCATACGCGATGCGGGTTTGTGACCGGCAAAACGAGATATTTGAAGCGGCATATTTAAGCTGGGGCCAGTTGGATGATGATATTGCGATTGTGGTGATCAACGGGAAGGAAGTGTACCTGGATCCGGGCGATCGGTTCGAGGATTTTGGGGAACTTGCGTGGATCCACACCTTGACGGGCGGGATTCGGCAGACGGCGACGGGCACGGAACTGTCGACGACGCCGGGCGACAGCTACAAGGGGAGCGTGCAAGACCGGATTGCGTCGCTGGCGATTTCGCCGGATGGGAGGATCAGTGGTCAGGTGCGGGTAGTGGACAGCGGGGATTTTTCTCTGCGGCTGCGTCACGAGGTCCTGGAGGATGGGTTGACCAAGACGAAGGAGAAGGAGCAGGCGCGGTGGAATCGACTGATGCCGGCGGGCGTGCAGGTGAAGGTGGATCACTTTCTTGGGGTGAGCTCGCCGGATGCCGAACTCATGGAGATTCTGGACGTAAGTGGGACGATTGGGACGAAGGCGGGAAATCTGCGGATTATCCCGGGGAACATTCTGGAGGCGGGCGCGAAGCCGCGGTTTACGAGTCCGACGAGGAAGATGCCAATTGATCTTGGTCCTGAATATATGAGGCATGACGTGGTAACTGTGACGCTGCCGTCGAATTACAAGCTGCAGGGTTTGCCGAAGGATGGGTCGTTGCAGTATCTGCCGAATACGGCTTATCGGTCTGTATATAAGGTTTAGGGCAATACTTACAGCTACGAGCGGGTATCGGTTGTGGCGACGGCAGAGTATCTTCCGTCGAGTTATCCGGAGCTGAAGAGCTACTTTCAGCAGGTGAGCCAGGATGACCAGCAGCCTGTGGTGTTCGAAGTGGAACCGGCTCCGTCCAAGGCTGCAAGCGGAGCCGCCGGGCAGGCGGGTGCGCATTGAGAAAGCGCAGGGCGCGTGGGTGGATGGTGCTGCTGGGGCTGGCGCTGTTGGGTAACCAGGCGATGCGGGCGGAGTCGAATGGGAAGCTGCCGGAGTGGGTGATGGCTGCCGCGGCGGAGCCAGTAGGGCCGTTTCCCGCGACGGCGAACGCGGTGGTGCTTTGTGAAGATGAAGTGCTGACGATTGCTCCGGATGGGAAGGCGGAGTACCGGATGCGGATCGCGGTGAAGATACTCCATCCTCCGGGGCGAGCGGATGCGATGCCGGTGGTGTCGTATGACAAGGATGCGCCGCTGAAGTCGTTTGCCGTATGGTCGATTGCGCCGGACGGGCATCGATTTGCGATGAAGAAGTATCAGTACGTAGACCTTGGCGACACGGACGACGGGATGCTGTACGAAGATGACCGTTATCGGGCGGCGAATCCTCCGGGAGCGGACCGGGCGGGATCGTGGCGTGGGAGTATGTGCAGAAGTTGCCGTTGTATGAGAAGGAACTGAAATGGAATTTCCAGGCCGGCGATCCGGTCCTGAAGGAGAGGTTTGAGCTGAAACTGCCGGAGGGCTGGAATTACGAGACGAACTGGTTTGAACATGCGGCGGTTGCGCCGGTGAAGGCGGGTCCGAATGCGTATGAGTGGAAGCTGGATGATGTTTCGGGAATCAATTTGAGCCGTGTTCGGCTGGCCCCATCCTGGGAGGCGCTGGCGGCGCGGATGGTGGTGCATTATTCGCGGAAGCCGATACCCAGGAGCGACAGTGCGCTGTGGGCGCAGATTGGTGAGTGGTATGACAATCTGGCGGCGGGTCAGACGGAGGGCGGAGCGAATATCAAGACGGCGACCGAAGGACTGGTTCCGGCAAACGCGGATTTCATGGCGCGGCTGCAGGCGGTGGCTGCCTATGTGCAGGAGAAGATTCGCTACATGGGGATTGAGATTGGGATTGGCGGGCTGAGGCCGCATTCAGCCGAAGAGATATTCACGAATCAGTACGGGGACTGCAAGGACAAGGCGACGCTGCTGATTTCGATGCTGGACGATTTGGGGATTCGGGCGACGTGGGTGCTGGTGGATACGCATCGAGGATTTGTTGCGCCGGACGTGCCGTCAATTGACGGGAACCATATGATTGCGGCGATTCAGCTTCCGGAGGGGTATGAGAATCCGAAGTTGAAGGCGGTGGTGAGGACCAAGACAGGGCAGCGGTATTTGATATTTGACCCAACGAATGAGTATGTGCCGGTGGGTCTGCTGCCGGATTACGAGCAGGGGAGCTGGGGATTGCTTGTGGCCGGCGCCAACAGCCAGGTGATTCAGTTGCCGGTGCTGGCGCCCTCGAACGATGTAACAAAGTGGAACGCGAGCCTGAATCTGGCTGCGGACGGAACGCTGAGCGGGACGGCCGAAGTGGAGCGGATGGGGCCGAGTTCGTGGGGGGTACGGGATCTTTTTGCGAAGAGCACGCCGCAGCAGGTGAAGGATGAGTTGAATGCGATGGTGCATGAGGACCTGAACGAGTACACGCTGACGGACGAGGCGATAAAGAATGTGCGGAAGCTGGATGAGCCGTTGTTGATTCGCTACAAGCTGACTGCTCCCAACTATGCACAGCAGGCAGGGAGGCTGCTTCTGCTGCGTCCGCGGGTGCTGGGAAGTGTGGGAGACAGATTGGAGCCGGAGACACGGAAGTATCCGATCAGCTTTTCGAGCGAGGGGACGTGGACCGACTCGATCAACATTGCGTTGCCGGCGGGGTATACGGTGGACGAACTGCCGGATCCGGTTCATGTGGACCTTGGATTTGCCGATTACAGCAGCCGAGTGGAAGAGCAAGGCAAAGTGCTGCGCTACACGCGGAAGTATGTGATCAAGGCGCTAACGTTGCCGGCGAGTGATTACGGGAAGCTGCGCAGGCTGGAGGGTGAGATTTCATCCGACGAGAGCAACACGGTGGTGCTGAAGAAGGAGTAGGTGGGGTAAGTTCCCGGACGATCGAGAAGAGTTGAGATATTTCGAGGTTCGGCGGGCCGTGGCGGGATCTGCTCTACTTTTTCTGTTCTGCTTTTTTGCCCTTTTGCATGGGGACCACCTGGACGGTGGTTTCTCGCATTTCAGCGAGGAAGCGGTTGATGACCGAGCCCCTGAGAATGATGTCAAAGCGTGAGCGGGCCGATTGTCCGAAGACTACGTGGGAGATGTTTTCGCGTTGGGCGAACTGGATAAGGGCGTCTGCGATGTTTTTTTCCTTGAGGACGACGACGCGAGCGCCGAGGTCCGTGGCGAGCTGCTGGTAGTTTTCAATGCGGCGGAAGGCATTCTGATCGGCCTGGTTCCGGTCCTTGGGGGAGTCGACGTAAACGGCGTACCATGCGGAGCCGAGTCGGCCGGCGATGCGGGAGCCGATGCGAAGCAATTTATCGGAGCCTGGCCGACTGGAGAGGCAGACCATGACTCTTTCAGGAATGAGGGCCTGTTCGATGCCGATATTGCGGCGGTATTCGGAGGCGGCGGTGCTGACCTTTTCTGCGGTAGTGCGGAGCGTGAGCTCGCGGAGAGTGTCAAGATTGCCTTTGCGGAAGAAGTTGGCGAGGGCCTGTTCGATTTTTTCGGGGGAGTAGATTTTGCCTTCACGGAGGCGGGAGCGGAGTTCCTCGACGGTGACGTCGATGTTGACGATTTCGTCGGCGCGATTGAGGAAGCTGTCAGGGACGGTTTCGCGGACGTGAGTGCTGGCGGAGCGGGAGACGGCGTCGTTGAGGGACTCAATGTGCTGGACGTTGACGGCGGTCATGACGTTGATACCGGCATCGAGCAGATCGAGGACGTCCTGATAGCGTTTGCGGTTTTTTGAGCCTGGGACGTTGGTGTGGGCGAGTTCATCGACGATGACGGTATGCGGCCGTCGCGCGAGGATGGCGTCGAGGTCCATCTCTTCAAGGTTTACGGAGCGGTAGCTGACTTTTTTTCGGGGGATGACTTCGAGGTCGGCGATAGCGGCTGTGGTTTCGGCGCGGCCGTGGGGCTCGATGAATCCGATGACGACGTCGATGCCTTCGCTGCGGAGTTCGCGAGCGTGGTCGAGCATGCGATAGGTTTTGCCGACGCCGGGAGCCGCGCCGAGGTAGACGCGGAGTTGGGCCGGTTCACTGGGTGGCGCGGGGTGTGAGACAGGTGCGGGAGTGATGGAATCGCTCATCCGGCCTCCACGGGGTGGCGGGTGGCGCCGGCGGGGGCGATGGGTATGGTGAAGTTGAAGTTGCTTCCGTGGTCGAGGCGGCTTTCGACGGCGACCTGGCCGCCCTGCGACTCGACGAGGCGGCGGACGAGTGCGAGGCCCATGCCGGTACCGGCGGTGCCAGTGCCGGAGAAACGGTCGAAGATGGCAGGGAGGCGTTCGGCCTCAATGCCGCGTCCGTTGTCGATGACAAAGAGCTGGACGCGATCGCGGAGCTCGGTGGCTTCGAGGCGGATTTCGCCTCCACGGGGAGTGTAGCGGAGTGCGTTCTGAATGAGATTGTCGAGGATAGTGCGCAGAGCGCGGCGGTCGGCCGAGACGTAGGGGAGATCCTCGTAAGCCTTGATGTTGATGCGGACGTTTTTGGCCTGAGCCTGGCCGCGATGGCGGGCGGCGGCATCCTGGAGGGCGTGGTAGGGGCGGATTTTTTCCGGACGCAACTCGTGGCGGCCGGTGTCGAGTTCGGCGACTTCCATGAGGTCAATCATGATGTCGTCGAGTTTTTCGGCTTCGAGTTCGCCGCCGTGGGCGATGTCCATCTGCAGGTCATTGAGGTTGCCGGCGTAGCCTCGGGTGAGGGTGTAGAGCGCGAGGCGGAGGTGCTCGAGCGGCTCCTGGAGGCGTTGGGAGGCGACGTTGAGGAAGCGGGTTTTGAAGCGGTCGACTTCGGTGAGGGCGGTCACGTCTTCGAGGACGGTGACTGCGCCGAGGAGGCGGCCGTGAGCGTCTCGCATGGCGGTGGTGCGGAGGCGGTAGCTGTGTTCGGCCTCGCCGATGCGCATGGGGAGGATTGCGGCTTCGCCTTCTCCAGAAGGCACCTGCTGCATGGAGACGGCGCCGCGGATGGCGGAGAGGATGCGATCGCCGCCGGGCGTATTAGCGAGGGCGTTACGGTCTTCTGCGGCTTTACCGAGGACTTCTTCAGCGGCGCGATTGAGCTTGAGGACGTGGCCCTTGGCATCTGTAACAATGACGGGTTCGAAGATGGACTGAACGACCGCGTCAGAGAGCTGCTGTTCCATTTGACGGCGGCCGCTTTCAGTTTCGCGGAGGTCTCGGAGCCGGACGGCGAGGCGGTTGATTTCGGCGGCGATGGCGCCGAGGTCGTCGCTGGAGCGCCATTCGACGCGATGCTGAAGGTCGCCGCCGCCGATCTGTCGTGCTGAGTTTGCAGTGCGGCGGAGGGGAATCATGATGGAGGCGACGACGAGGCCGGCAATGATGATGGCGGCGAAGATGGAGAGCCCGGAGAAGGCGATGAGGCGTGTACGAAGTGCGCCTTCGCGCTGATGGAGGCTGTGGACGACGATATTGCGCTGAGACTGGACCTGCTGGACGGCGGCGTTCCACTGCTGCTCGATGTGAACAATCTGGCGGTCACGAAGATTCCGGATGCGCATATTGGCGACGGAGCGACGCTGGATGACGACTTCGTGCTGGCGGAGAATGCCGTCGAGTGAAAGGGCTGGATCGAAGGCGTGGACGCTTTGGGCTGCGACGACGAGCAGTTTCTGAGTAATTTCGGCCTGATGTTTGAAGCGGAGGAATGCCTGTTCGCCGTTGAAGATGGTTTGAGCGGCGAGCATGTCTTCCTGCGCGAGGGATGCCTGAACGGTCTCCATGGAGGCGACGGCATGCTCGGCGACGTGGACGTGGGATTCGAGGGCGGCGATTTTGAGGAAGGAGTCGCGGACGAGGAAGCTAACGGCGGTCACGAGGACAACCAGCAGAAAACAACCCGCAATCAGCCGTTGATACAAACTCATCATTGGAGCGCGATTCCTTGTGTTTCCGGCTGTTGCGGGGCAGAAATGCGGTTTGAAACTGATGGCTGCCCGGGAATGCCGCCGGAAACGAATCAACCTGCAAATGCCATTGTAACGGTGCGGGCAGGAAGGTACGGTCGTGGCGGTCGTTGATCAGCCTTCGTGATAGCGAAGGATGACGTCTTCTTCAGTCAACACGCCTTCGAG
>CAZWSD010000033.1:0-15050 GCA_964636535.1 uncultured Acidobacterium sp.
ACGCGCAGACGGTGGCGGTGCTGCCGTACGAGCAATATCTGAAGCGCTTCCCGGCGTACCTGCAGCAGTTGACGATGGAGAGCAACGGCAAGCATGTGACGCTGGGCGGCGACAGGGTGAGCTACCAGACCGGGCCAGTCTACTGGGGCGAGCCGGGGACAAACGGGCAGCACTCGTTCTACCAGCTGATCCACCAGGGAACGAAGCTGATCCCCTGTGACTTTATCGGCTTTGGACAGACGCTGAATCCGCTGGGGAACCATCATGATCTGCTGATGGCGAATGTATTTGCGCAGAGCGAGGCGCTGGCCTTTGGCAAGACGGCCGAAGAGGTAAAGGCCGAGGGCGTGGCGGAGTGGCTGGTTCCGCATAAGGTTTTTGAGGGGAATCGGCCGTCGAACACGCTGCTGCTCAAAGAGCTGACGCCGGAGGCGCTGGGCAAGCTGGTGGCCCTGTACGAGCACATTGTGTTTACGCAGGGGACGGTGTGGCAGGTGAACTCATTTGACCAATGGGGCGTGGAACTTGGCAAGGTGCTGGCGAAAAAGATAGCCGGCGAGCTGGCGGGTCCGGCGGATTTGAAGCATGATAGCTCGACCAACACGCTGATCACCCGCTACAAGGAACTGCGGGGATGACAGAAGGATGAAGCAAGACTGAAATTTGCGACAAAAAGGGTCAAAAACCGTGTGCCGGCGGGTGGCGGGTGCGTCCTGGGGGCACAACTTTTCATCTATATAGGTGTTGAGTAAGTGTTGAGCACGGCAGTACCGGGTTGCGGTCCGGCGGGATAAAGAATCGCCGCGGCGCCCGGTGCGGAGGTGAGCGAGCGCGATGAAAACGCAACGCAGATGGATGAAATTTCTGAGCCTTGGAGCGATAGTGCTGGCGGGCGTGTTGCCGATGGCCGCCGGGCCGGGGGCGATTGCGCAGACGGGAGTGAATTCCGGGTTGCAGGCGGAGGTGGCATCGAAGCTGAGCCACGACCCCCTGCTGCAGGGCCAGAACATCATGGTGAACGCAAACGGCAGCCAGGTGACGCTGAGCGGCCGGGTGCAGACCGAGAAGCAATGGCAGCAAGCCGAGACCGTGGCAGCCAATGTGAGCGGCGTGCGGACGATTTTGAACAACCTGACGATTGCGGACCAGGCTAGCCAGAACCCGGGCAGCCAGCCGCAGAGTTATGGGAACGCAAGCGACCAGATGGCGCCGCCTCCACCGCCGGATGCGCAGCAGCCACAGGCTGCGCCCACGCCTGGTTCGCCGTCAAACGCGATGAACGATGCGGGCAACCCGCCGCCTCCGCCGCCTGACCAGCAGGCGAGCCAGAATCAGCAGAGCTATGGGCAGCAGCCGCGGCCTGAGTACCAGGGGAATGGCTACCCGGGTCAGTCCTACGGCTCGGGTTACGGCGCACCAGAGTACCAGGGCTACAACCAGAACGGGCCTGCTCCCCCGCCGCAGCCTAGCGAACCGGTGGCGATACCTGCGGGCACGCTGCTGCAGATCAGAACGGTAGAGCCTCTGGACAGCGGGCGCGTACAAGCGGGCCAGATGTTTGACGCGACGGTGGCGACCGACGTGTGGGAAGGCAATGTGCTGGCGATCCCGCGCGGAGCGACGCTCACCGGGATAGTGGTGCAGGCGGAACAGCCGCAGGGCAAGCTGGGCGGCAAGCCGCAGATGGATTTGCAGCTGACCTCATTGAACCTGAGCGGACGGATCTACCGGCTGAATACGGGCGTGTGGTCGAGCGTGGGGCCGGATAAGGCGGGATACACGGCCAGCAACACGGTTACAGGCGGCCTGCTGGGGGCGATTGTGGGCGGCATTATCGGGCGCGGTCCGGGCGCGGCAGTGGGCGCCGGACTGGGTGCAATGACGGGTCTTGGCGCTTCTTCGGCGACCAAGGGGCCGCGTATTTACATTCCGTCAGAGGCGGTGCTGGACTTTCACCTGGCCGCTCCGGTCACGGTGCAGCCCGTTTCCTGGGAGGAGGCGCGGCGGCTGGCCTCGAGCGTGCCGCAACTGCAAATCCGGCCGATGTATGGGCGCCGGTATATGCGGCCATATCCGTATGGGTACGGTTATCCGCCGCCGTATTACTCTTCGCCCTATCCCTACTGGGGACCGAGCTACTACTCGTTTGGGTGGAGTTGGTAAGCGGCCGGCCGCGGCGACGGGCTTGGGCATCGGCAGCGAGGGCGGCCGACGGACGGTGACATAGTGGACAGGGGCGCGGGCGCGATCATGGCCGACGCGCACGCACCAGCACGAGCAAGGCCATCGCAATCGAGCACCAGCCAAACCAGTTGGCAAGCAGCAGAAAAAGGGTGCCGCTGTGACCCTCGGGGACCTCGGCGAGCAGTGTGGCAAAGGGGGCGCGGTTGCTTTCAACTTCTGCAAGGATCCTGCCGCGGTCATCGGCCACGGTGAGGAATCCATCGCGCGCGCTTCGCACCAGGCTGAAACCGTCTTCGACCGCGCGCATTACCGCAATATGACCGTGCCAGAAGCGATCGACGCGAAAATCCCAGGCGGGGACCAGCATCAGCCCCACGCCCGCCCGGCCGTAGCTGCGCGATGGATTGGTGAAATCCATGTCCTTGCAGATCGCAATGCCCCAGGTTGCCCCGGCTGCCTTGCCCGGCGCGGGAAAGTGCGTGCGCTGGGTGCCTGGTGTGAAGCGGCGAGTCTCAAAGGGCGCCAGCAGGTGCTCTTTGTAGTAATTGCGCACCGGCGCATTCGGTGTGTAGATGCGCGCGTCGTTGTGTTTCCCCGCGGCGCCGATGCGGGCGACGCCAACAACCAGCACAGCGCCGGCCTGGTCCGCGATGGACTGAAAGATAGCGTTCGTCCCGGCGAGGTCAGAATGGAGAACCACCCCCATATCTTCCGGCATCACGACCGCGCGGGCGCCCTCGTCGGCAAGTTGGCGGGCATGCTCAGCATAGTTTTCAAGCAATCGCTGCGTGGGCTCGCCGGGGCCCTCCACGGAGGCGCCGCCATTGGCGTCGGAGGCAATCAGGCCCACTCTCACGAGAGGTCCAGGTTGCGGAATCGCCAGCCGCACTGCTCCGAAGATCAGCACCGCGGCGAGCACACCGGCGGTCGCGCCCAAAAGCTGTCCTGCCTGCTTCCGTTGCGCTCCCCAGCGATGCATCGCCAGCGCCAGGCCTGAGGAAAAGAGCATGAGGAGAAATCCCATGCCCCAGGGACCGGCCACGGAGGCGAACTGCAGAAAGGGGAGGAAATTCAACTGCGAATATGCGATGCATCCCGCGGAACCATTGGACCAGAGCAGGTAGCGCACGAATTCAAATGTCACCCATAGGGCAGGCAGCGCAATCCAGGCGCTCCAGAGGGCGCCGCGCCGTTCGAGCGCCCGCATGAGCAGCACCCCGGCGGCAAATGCCAGCGCTCCCGTCCCGAAATCGACAAACCATACACTGGGCGTAAAGCCAAGCGAACGCAAATATCCCCACAGATTCAGCGATCCTGCCAGCCACGCCGCGCCAGCCACCACTCCGGCCTGCCATGCCGGCCCTCGCAGGGCGAACCACAGCACGGGCAATGGAGCCACCCACATCAACGGCCAGAGCGGCATCAGCCCATTGCCATAAAAAAGGAGCAGCGCCGTGGCCGCCAGCGCCGCCAGCGCGACCGCCGACCGTTTGAGCCTATTTCCGGATTCCATTCAAATGCCTCCGAATTGCGCGATGGCACAACGCTTTGAATTCTTCTTCCGTGACCGCCACGCGCCCTCCCTGGTAGAGCATCACCAGTCCCTGCAGCAGCGCGCCGGTTTCAAAGGTGATCTCCCACACATCGTCCCGCGCGAAGATTCCCTGACTCATACCGGCCTCGAAGGCAGCCGCGGCAAACCTGGCCGTGGGCGATCTTCCCGCCCGAAAGTCCCCGGGAAACTGGCGCGCGCCAGAGCGGCGATCCAAAAACATCAGTTCGAAGAGGCGCGGCTTTTCCAGCGCGAAATCCAGAAACAGATTCAGGATCAGGAGCAATTGCTGCTCCGGATCGCTCGGAAGATTGAGCGCGGCGACGCGCCCGGCCAAGGCCTCGAAGCCCAGATCGGCCAACCGGTTCAGCAGCGCGTCACGGTTCGCGAAATGCCGGTAGAGCGCCATGGGCGTGACGCCGACCGCGGCGGCCACGCGGCGCATCGTAACGGCTTCCGATCCTTTGTGTTCGAGCAGCTTCCGGGCCGCGGAGAGAATCTTTTCCGGAGTGGACAATCGCGCCATGTATGCGATGTATACCATAGGATGTATACGCTGTATACATTCAGCGCAAAAAACGCCCGTTATCGCCGCGCGCTTCCGGCCACGGCTGCGGGACAGAAACGAAAAAGGGGCCGCTGCACTTCCCTGCCGCAACCCCTGTCTTGCGGATTTCAACAAAAGAGCGCGAGGTGCGGGTCCGCTACACGTGCGCGGCCCTTCGCGCCGACTCCACCAGGTCCTCCACCACGTCGCGGCTGCGTCTGACGTAATCCTGCGCGCGATCCTGCACATCGTCAGCGGTGTCCTTCAAATAATCTCCGGCGTCTTCAATACTGCGCTTGAGCTGCTTTCGCGTTCTCTCGCCGGTCTGCGGCGCATATAAGAGCGCAATGCTGGCGCCTGCCGCCACACCAACCATGAATGCCGCCCACACTTTCAAGGTATCCATAATGTCCTACCCTCCTGATGGTTGAGCCCAAGGGGCTCTGGTGGTCTCTTTCAGTGAGATACCGCCAACCATCTTCCGGGTTAGCTGGGCGGCGGACACGGTCCGCTCCGGCCTGCTGGATTGAAAAGGAAAACCGCCTTCGGCAACTTCACCGGAGGCGGCTGGAGCTTCCGCCGCGCCACGCAGCCAAACTGCTTCTATTGGCGGGCGTGCAACTGCAGTACCTGCAGTGTCACCAGGTCAGAGAGATCCTTTTTCTCTACACCATGCACATCCCTGTTGAACTCATCAACCTTGCTCGACCAGTTCATGGAGCAGAACTTGGGCCCGCACATAGAACAGAAGGCGGCTTCCTTGTAGTACTCGTCCGGCAGCGTCTCATCGTGCATGCTGCGCGCCGTCTCGGGGTCAATGGAAAGCTCGAACTGCTTGTCCCAGTCAATGGTGTAGCGGGCATAACTGATGGCGTCATCGCGGTCGCGGGCTCCGGGACGGTGGCGCGCGATGTCGGCGGCGTGCGCGGCAATCTTGTAGGCAATCATGCCGTCCTTCACATCCTTCTCGTTCGGCAGGCCCAGATGCTCCTTGGGCGTCACGTAGCAGAGCATGGAAGCCCCATGCCAGCCGATCATCGCCGCGCCGATGGCCGAGGTGATGTGGTCGTAGCCGGGGGCGATATCGGTCACGAGCGGTCCGAGGGTGTAGAAGGGCGCTCCATCGCACAGCTCGACTTCCTTGTCGACCTGCTCCTTGATCTTGTCGAGCGGCACGTGGCCCGGGCCTTCGATCATCACCTGCACGTCGCTTTGCCATGCCTTGCGGGTCAGCTCGCCCAGGGTCTTGAGCTCGGCAAACTGGGCTTCGTCGCTGGCGTCGGCCACGCAGCCGGGGCGCAGCCCATCGCCCAGTGAGAAGCTGACGTCGTGCCTGGCCATGACCTTGACGATGCGGTCAAAGTGCTCGTAGAGGAAATTCTGCTTATGGTGGTGGGTCATCCACTGGGCCAGGATGGCGCCGCCGCGGCTCACAATACCGGTGATGCGTTTGGCCACCATGGGCACGTACTGGATGAGGAGTCCGGCATGCACGGTGAAATAATCGACGCCCTGCTCGGCCTGTTCTTCAATCACTTCGAGGTAGACGTCAATGTTCAAGTCCTCGATACGCCTGACCCGGCCGAGGGCTTCGTAAATCGGCACGGTGCCGATCGGGACCGGGGAGTGCCTGAGAATCGCATCCCGAATCTCCGGAATGCTGCCGCCCGTTGATAAATCCATCACCGTATCGGCTCCGAACTGCACAGCCATATGGAGTTTGCGCAGCTCCTCGTCAATATTCGAGGTGAGGGCCGAATTACCGATATTCGCGTTCACCTTGCACCTGGAGGCCACGCCGATGGCCATCGGCTCCAGCTCGGGGTGGTTCACGTTGGCTGGAATGATGAGGCGTCCCGCGGCGATCTCGTCGCGTACCAGTTCAGGCGCAAGTTGTTCGCGTTTGGCCACATAGGCCATTTCTTCGGTGATCAGCCCCTTGCGGGCAAAGTGCATCTGCGACAGGTTGGTGTCGAGCGAACGCGCGGCTTCGGCTTTGCGCCGCACGATCCATTCGGCGCGTGGTTTCAAAATCTCTAGGGTTGGATTGGAAGCCATGATCACCTCACGGAAGGGAGTCTCTTTGCTGGCTCTCTTCTAAAAAATCTCTGCTGGATTATAAATTGGCGGCAACAGTCTCACTGCAGATACCGTCACATTCGGGTCGAGGCCACTCCGGCGGCCTGGCCTCTCTGTTATTCTCCTCCACAATTGACGCAAATCACACCCCCCTGTGACAGGAATCACATGCGCCGGATCAGGCCACTGCCGTAGAATGGTGGGGTGATGAAGAGCAACGGACACACCTACAAAATCGCCATCGCCATCTTCATAATCCTTGGCTCCATCGCCTATCTGTCAATCAGCGCAGAGCAGTCGAACAAGAGCTACTACGTAACCATCAGGGAACTGCAGACGATGGGGAGCAAGGTTTATACGCGTCACCTGCGCGTTGCCGGCCAGGTGGTTCCGGGCAGTATTATGCGCGATGGCCCGAACGCCAACTTCACACTCTACGAGAAGAGCCGCAAACTCCGGGTTGAGTACGTAGGCCAGCAGCCGCCGCCGGACACTTTCAAGAGCAACGCGCCGACGCTCGCGGTTGGCACCTTCGGCCACGACGGCGTCTTCCACGCCACCGAGCTTCAGTCCAAGTGCGCCTCGCACTACGCGCCTGTTCAGCCCAACGCCAAGCCGGCGATGCAGCCGGCCGCGGCGAAGACCACAGCTGCTGCCGGATCCACCACGGCGATGGCCGACACCCAGGCAAATCTTCACCCGTAGCTCGCATTTCATGAGCCTGAGCCCGATCGACGGCGCCGTAACCACAGAAAGTCCTGCAAGCGGGGCGCAGAAGCGATCATCTCCTGCATCCTTGGCCAATATGCTCACGGTCGCACAGCTCGAAAACGTCTCTCAGGTCTACGGCACCTTCGCGGCGCTGCGGAAAATCACCCTCCAGCTGGAACGCGCGCGCTGCTATGTGCTGCTGGGAGAAAACGGGGCGGGCAAATCCACGCTTCTGCGCGCGCTTGGCGGACTCATCCGGCCCACCTACGGAAGCATCAAGGTGTTTGAAGGCATGCGCCCGGAAGAAGCTCGCGGCCGCATTGGCTACATGAGCCACGCGCCCATGCTCTACGACCAGCTCTCCGGCGCCGAGAATCTACGCTATTTCGCCAGCCTCTATCAAAAGCGCGACTGCCTCACGCCGGCCCAGGCGCTCACCGCGGTCGGACTCGATCCGGCGCTCCACCGCCCGATCTCTCAGTACTCCCAGGGCATGCGCCAGCGGGCCTCGCTCGCCCGTGTGCTGATCTCCCAGCCGGAGTTGCTCCTGCTCGACGAGCCGTTCTCCAACATGGACATCACCAGCGCCCGCCAGATGCTCGCGCTGATCGAGCGCATCCGCGAGCAGGGACGCACCGTTGTGCTCACCACCCATCAGCGCGACCTGGCCGAGCCGATCGCCGACTACCTGGTTTTTCTCCGTGCCGGCGCGCTCGACTCGCTGCAGCCCGGCCCGGCGTATGCGGCCGCCGCGGCGCCGTCGTGACGATGGCCTCGAACGCCGCCCGCTTCCTCGACACGCTTAAAGTCCCTTACCAACTGCGCGAGTATCAGGTCGCGCCGGAGGAGTTCTCCGCCGTGGTGGTTGCCGAAAAGATCGGCCTGCCGCCCGAACAGGTCTTCAAAACTCTCCTCTGCGTCACGCAGGAGCATGAACATGTCTTTGCTGTCGTGCCCGGCAACCAGGAACTCGACTTTAAAAAGCTGGCCCAGGCGGCCGGCACGCGCAAGGCCGAGATGGTATCGGTCAAGGATGTTCAGCCGCTCACCGGATACGTTCGCGGCGGCGTGACGGTCTTCGGCGCAAAGAAGAACTTCCCGGTCTACGCCGACGAAACCATCGAACTGTTTGACACCATCTCAGTATCCGCCGGCGCACGCGGCATCCAGATGCTGCTTTCGCCCGCGAACTACCTTCGCGCCGCACAAGCCACGGTCGCGCCGCTCAGCCGGGAGCCCCAATCATGAGCGCTCTTCGTCGCCGCCCCTACTTTCTGGTTCACCTGGCCAAGGATCTGAAGATCGAGTGGCGCTCCAAGGACTCCACCAATGCCATGCTCTTCTTCGCGCTGCTGGTGGTGGCCATCTTCAGCCTGGCCTTCGATCCCACCAACCCGGACCTGCGCAAGTTCACCGGCGCCATCCTCTGCGTGGCCATCATGTTCGCCGCGATGAGCGCTCTCAACCAGGTCTGGGCGCGGGAGCTGCAAAACCAGGTCCTCGACGCTCAGCGCATGACCAACGCCGGCGCCAATGACCTGTTCGTGGGAAAAGTTCTCGCCAACTTCATCATGCTCACGGTGGTCGAAATCATCCTGGCCCCGCTCTTCGTCATCTTCTACAACCTGAACGTCTTCGGTCAGGCATGGCTGCTGGCCATCGTCATTCCGCTCGGCACCTGGGCGCTGGTCGTCAACGGCGTCTTCTTCGCCGCCTTGTCGATCCGCTCGCGCAGCCGCGAAATGCTACTCCCGTTGATCCTTTTGCCGATCTTCATCCCGGCGTTGCTGGCCATGGTCATGTCCACGACGGCCATCATCACCGGCAGCTCGGACCCGACGCTGTGGATCAAGATGCTCGCTGTCTACGACCTGATCTTCACCACCGTGTGCCTGCTGCTCTTTGACACGGTTCTGCACGCTGAAGGCTGAGTGCAGTGCTCGGCCCGCCGGCGTCAGCGCGGGAGCCTACCGGCCCGCGGCATGCAGCATGGAAATCAAGTGCGCCGCCGACAAGGCCGCCAGCCACGCCCCCACAACCACCATCCCCACCGTCACCACCCAACGGCGCGCCCGTAAGTCATCCGGGTGAAATCTCTTCGCCTTGGCACGTCCCCAAAACTGTCCCGCAATGCCGATGCCGAAGAGAATAATACCAACCACCAGAAGTACCCAGTCCATGTCGCGCCACCTCTCTAGACACAGATGGGGCAAGGGCGTAGAACGTTTTATCACTTCATCATATCTTCATCTCTGCGCGTCCTGCTGCCGGGACGCGTCCCGGCTCGGTTGCATCATTTTCGGTGCGATCCTGGTGAGCGAAATCACTGACATTCCGATCCCAGCCTCCTATACTGGGATCGCACGCAACCCAATAAGGAAAACTCTATGAAGCTGTTCCGCTGGCTCTGGTTCGTGGCGACTATGGGTGTTCTCGCCGAAGGCCTCTACGTAGCGCTTTACGTCGTACCACCCGATGCCCTGCAGGGCAATGTATTCCGCATCTTCTTCTACCACTTCGCGTCGTGGTGCGGAATGGGACTGTTTTTGCTGATCAATCTCTTCTGCTCGCTGGCTTACCTGGCCTGGCGCAACAGCAGGCCGGCTCTGGCCATCAAGGCGGACTCGCTTGCCCTGGCCTCGGCGGAAATCGGCGTTGTCTACTGCACGATCGGTCTGGTCACCGGTTCGCTGTGGGGCCGCGCGGTGTGGGGTATCTGGTGGACATGGGATCCGCGGCTGACTTCCACCTTCGTGCTTTGGCTTATCTACATTGCGTACCTGCTGCTGCGCCGCCTTGCCGCCGGCCCGCCCATGCGCACCCTGGCCGCGGTGATGGCCATCTTCGGCTATGTCGACGTGCCGATCGTCTACATGTCCACGCGCTGGTGGCGCACCCAGCATCCTCAGCCGGTTTTCTTCGGGGGACCGAACTCCGGCATTGCCTCTGTGATGATGCCCGCGGTCTGGTGGAATATGGTCGGATGGATCATGTGGGGCATTCTCATCGCTTCTCTGCGCTACCAAAGCGCGCATCGTGAACAACTGGCCGAAGAAAGGGCCGCTCAGCAATCTCTTGAGGTAGCTCCATGACAGCGCCGCCCAATTCCCCGATGGACCGCAGCCATCTGCAACTGGCCTATATTTTTACCTGGGTCATCCAGCTGGCCTATGCGGTCTACGTGATTTTTCGTATGCGCCGCGGCAAGAAGGACGCAACCGACTAGGGCCTGCCCGGCGGCGAGGATGCAGCCGGCGGCGGCTTACAGAGCTCGCATTCCTGGCTGCTTTGCATCGCTTTGTTTGGTGGCGCTGCGCCGCATGGCGGCGTCGTCGAGGTGTGGTTAAGCTACACTGAACAAATAAGGAAGGTGCATCACCATGCTGGTCGTCATGAAGCCGCAGGCCACTGCCGAAGAAGTTCAGGCTGTCTGCGACCGGATTCAACAACTTGGGTTCCGCCCCCATCCGCTGCCCGGAGCGCAGCGCACGGCCATCGGAATCACGGGGAACCAGGGCCAGATCGAGCAGGGTGCTTTTGAAGAGCTTTCCGGAGTCGCTGAAGTCATTCGCGTCTCCAAGCCGTACAAACTGGTCAGCCGCGACCTGAAGGAAGACGACACCATCATTGGCTTCCCGGGCACCGACGCCACCATCGGCGGCCGCAATCTGGCGATGATCGCCGGCCCCTGCTCGATTGAAACGCGCGAGCAGGCCTTTGCCACCGCCGAGCACGTCGCCCGGGCCGGCGCGCAATTCTTCCGCGGCGGCGCATACAAGCCGCGTACCTCGCCCTATGCCTTCCAGGGCCTGGGCGAAGAGGCGCTCCAGATCATGGCTGAAATCCGCGAGCGCTTCGGCATGCGTATCGTCACGGAGGCGATTGACTCGGAGGCCCTAGAACTGGTCGCCCAGTATGCTGACGTGATCCAGATCGGCGCGCGCAATATGCAGAACTATTCGCTGCTCCGCGCCGCGGGCCGAAAGCGCAAGCCCGTCCTGCTCAAGCGCGGTCTCTCGGCCACCCTGGAAGAACTCCTCATGGCCGCCGAGTACATCATGAGCGAGGGCAACTACGAGGTCATCCTCTGCGAGCGGGGCATCCGCACATTTACGGACCACACGCGCAACACGCTTGACCTGAGCATTGTTCCAGCCGTGCAGCGGCTCAGTCACCTGCCCATCATCGTCGATCCCAGTCACGGCACCGGTAAGCGCAACAAGGTTACGCCCCTGGCCCGCGCGGCCGTCGCTGTGGGAGCGGATGGACTCATCATTGAAGTCCACAACCAACCCGACCAGGCTCTCTCTGACGGCATGCAATCGATCTACCCCGATCAGTATCAGCAACTCTTCAACGAGTGCGGCGAAATCGCCGGCATCCTCCACAGGAACATTCCGCGTGGCATCAAGATTACTGAAAGTGTGGGAGCAGCGGGCCCTGCCGCCGTCTAGGCCGTTCCCGGCAACCTCAGCGCCAGGGGGGCGGCGTTCCGCACGCCTCCTTGGCTGCGCATTGCTCTTGTCTTTGTCCGCCGGCGCGCTCCTGCTCACCGGCTGCACGCGGAAGCACATCCCCCACTATCCAGCGAATCTTCGTGAATACGCCTACATCACCAACGGCGGCAGCAATACTGTGACAGTGCTCGACGTGAAATACCTCCGCGTGGACCGCACCATTGATGTGGGCCACGATCCGGACGGCATCGCGGTGAGTCCTTCCCGCGACGAAGTGTACGTGGTCAACACGGGCTACAGGGGAGGCGACGGTTCCATCTCGGTGATCGACGCGCGCAGCAACCATGTGGTCGCGACCATCCCGGTCCAGCGCCAGCCCCATTTCATTGATGTGGACCCCACGGGCCAGCGCGCCTATGTCGCCAACAGTGGCTCCAACACTGTTTCGGTCATCGACCTGCAAAAGCGCCGGCAAATTGCCACCATCAGGGTCGGCAACGGCCCAACCGTTGCCCGTCTCGCGCCGAACGGCGACAGTCTCGTGGTCACCAACCGAGCAAGCGGCAGCGTTTCCATTATCGATCCGCACACGTTCCAGGTCCGCAGCACCTGGTCAGGCTGCCCGCAGGCATCGGACGCCGTGATCCTGCCTGACTCCTCCAAGGCGTTCATTGCCTGCTCCGGAACCCACCAGGTGATGGTGCTCGGCCTCGCGCAGCATCCCGACAAGAACCACCCCTACCGCCGCAACCTGCCCGATCGCGAACTGGATCTTCTCGATGTTGGGCAGACGCCGGTTCATCTGGCGCTGAAGCCGGACGGCGGCGAAATCTTCGTCTCCAACTTCAGCAGCGACACGATCTCGGAGATTGACACCAGCACGAATGAGGTCGGCGGCGCTTACCTGGTGGGCGCGCAGCCGTCGTTCGGCATCGTGGGCTCGGATGATTCCACCCTCTGGGTCAGCAACTTCAACGCGAACACCATCGGCGTCTACTCCATCGACCTCGGGAAGCTCATCAACACTGTCCATGTCGGCGAGGGGCCTGATCAACTCGCCTTTTCGAGCGATGGATTCTGGCTTTTCGCCGTCGATCAGATCTCAGGGGATATCTCGGTCGTTCGCACCCTCTCCTACACCCAGCACGGAGTCCCGGTCGCCGGCCAGCTCTTCACGATTTTGCCGGCAGGCAGCCATCCCAACGATATTGCCGTGAAGACGTTCACCGTCAAGTAGCCGGACGGCGATCTGCCGGATTCCATTGATTTCCGAGAGTTTTATTCCCGAGGGTTGCGCCCTCCCGCGCGCGAGGCGCGAGGGCCGAAGCGGCTCAGGCCTCCGCTTGCCCGTAGCGGGCCAGCACCAGAGTGATATCGTCGGGCTGTTCCTGCTCCCCGATCCAGGCGCGAAGCGCATGCAGCACCTGGTTTGCGATCACATCCAGCGGCAAATGCCGATGGCGCTGCACCACATCCACGAGTCGATCCTCGCCAAAATCTCCAAATTCATTCTCCGGTTCCGTCACTCCGTCGCTGTAGGCAATCAGAATGTCGCCCGGCTCCATCTGCTCCACGCCTTGCTGGTAAGTCACGTTATCGATCAGGCCCACCACCGTGCCGCCCATGTCGAGCCGGTCCAGAGAGCCGTCTACGCGCAGCAGGAGCGGGGGCAGTTGGCCGCCGTTCGAGTAAGTCAGCTGACGCGTCTCGACCTCCAGGTGCGCAAGAAACAGGGTGGCGTATTTCTCCGGCTGTGTGGTCCGGTACAGGTGGTGATTCAGCAGCCGGAGGACGCTCGCCGGCTCGGTAAAGAGCCGTCCGCTCTCGGCTTCAAAGCTCGGGATATTCTGTCCCGATTCGGCCAGCAGGCTTTGTGCGGCAAGCGCCATCTCATGCCCGGCAAAGCGGTAGGCCCGCACCGCCGAGTGCAGTGTCGCCATCAGCAATGCCGCCGAGATCCCCTTGCCGCTGATATCTCCCAGCGCGATGCTCATCGACTTCTCATTCAGATCCAGGAAGTCGTAATAGTCGCCGCTCACCGAGCGCGCCGGCAGGCAAACGCCAAACACATCGAGGGCGCCAAGCTGCAGACTGGCCGCCGGGAACAGGTTCGCCTGCACTTCCTGCGCAATCGCCAGTTCGCTCTGCAGCTTCTGCTTCTCCTTTTGCTCTTCCACCAATCGCGCCAGCGAGGCCGCCATGTCATTAAACGACTGGCTCAGCGCCGCCAGCTGATCGCGGCGCTTCACCACGATTCGATGATCAAAATCTCCGCGGTCAATCGCCTCCGTCGCGCTGTAGAGATCCCGAATCGACCGGGTAATGGTTCGGTTCAGCCGCATCGCCCCGTAAAAGGCCATCATCTCCAGCAGCCCGAAAACCGTGGCCAGCCCGATCAGCACATCGCGGAATATATCTCCCACCTGCAGCGACGTACTGAACAGCCGCGGATATAACAGCGATGGCCGCGAATTTACGTGCACAATCGCTGCCCAGCGTTTACCCGTCCTCCAGTTCATGGCCTCCAGAGGCGCGTAAAAATTCACCGGAACATCGTAGAAGTGCTTCGCCTTCGGCAATTCGCCGCCCGTGACGGCGCCTTCGCTCTCCAGCGCGGCCAGCGACCTGGTGTTCGCCGTATCGGCGGCGAGCCTGGCCTTGTCTGACTTGCCCTGCCCAGAAGCTTTCGTCGCCGATGTGCTGACCCCTGACGGACCAACACCCATCGTCACCGTCTCGCCCGACCCGCCATCGCCAAAGGTCGCATTCGGCAGAATCGTCACCGTGCCCAAACCCGCGGCAATTCGGTCCACATTCTTCTGCCCCAGCGGCACGCTGGTGATCATAGCCACCCGGTGCTTTCCCGCGCTGTCGCTGTCGATCGCGCGCAGGTAAAGCCGACCATGATCGTAAACGATGCCTTGAAAATCCTTACCACCGGCCCAGTCCGGAACCGTTGCAATATCGTCGGCATTCAGATCCGCGGGCGTCATGCTCACCCTTTTTCCGTCCACAAAAATGGCCAGCCGCATGTCAGGAAAATCCCTCATGCCCTCCAGGTCTTTGACGCCCGGCAGGGTCAGCTTGCTCGGCCGAACGCCCGCCGCCACCTCCTGAGCGATGCGGCTGGCAAAAATCCGGTTCTGCGCGGCAATCTGCACCAGCTCCGCATGCTCCTCCGCCGTGCCGGCGAAAATCGCGAATTGCCCCGAAAAGATGTACAGCGAGACTCCGGCCAGGGTCACGAACAGCACCACCGGCGCCAGCCCCATCAGCAGGTAGGTCATGATCAGCCGGTTGCGCACCTTCCACAAAAAACGGCCAAAGATATACCGCACCAGCAGCACCGCGGCCAGCGGAATCAGCACCAGCAACGCCAAATCAGAGACTGCCTGGGAAGCGCCGCCAAAGCCTCCGGGCAGCAGACCTAGGAGCCCGCTCGCCACCGAGATCAACAGCAGCCAGAATGCGCTTCGATGCACCCAGCCTTCCGGGGCGGGGCGCCGCAGCTTTGCAAAAA
>CAZWSD010000034.1:0-14983 GCA_964636535.1 uncultured Acidobacterium sp.
CTGACGCTTTCGAGTCCAAGCACGCGGAGCTCGAAGCGCACAAGAAGCAGGGAGCGGACCCGGAAGATCCCGATGAGTACCGCGCGGCCAGCATTTTCTGGGTTCCGAAGGAAGCACGCTGGCAGCACCTTAAAGCGAATGCTCCGCAGCCGACGATCGGCAGAATCGTGGATGATGCGATGACCGCGGTTGAGCGAGACAATCCATCTTTGAAGGGGGTATTACCTAAGGACTACGCCCGACCCGGACTCGACAAACAGCGTCTCGGCCAGATCATCAATCTGGTCAGTGATATCGCATTAGGTAGTGCCGCCGACAAAGCAAAAGATACGCTCGGCCGTGTGTACGAGTATTTCCTCGCGCGTTTCGCCAGCGCCGAAGGCAAGAGCGGCGGCCAGTTTTATACGCCCTCGCATGTAGTACGCGTATTGGTCGAAATGCTCCTGCCTGCGCCGCAAAGCGGAGCGTCGCGGCAGGCAGGCGCGCCTTACAAGGGCCGCGTGTACGACCCCTGCTGCGGCTCGGGTGGCATGTTCGTCAGCAGCGAGAAGTTCATCGAGGCCCACCAGGGCAAACTCGGGGACATCTCCATCTACGGTCAGGAATCCAACTACACCACCTGGCGGCTGGCCAAGATGAACCTCGCCATCCGCGGCATTGATGCCCAGATCGGCCACGGCGACACCTTCCACAACGACAAGCACCCCGATCTTAAGGCAGATTACGTGCTCGCCAACCCGCCGTTTAATGATAGCGACTGGCGGGGCGAGCTGCTCAAGGACGACAAGCGCTGGGTTTATGGTGTGCCACCACCAACTGATGCAAATTTTGCCTGGGTGCAGCACTTCATCTATCACTTAGCGCCCACTGGCCTCGCAGGCTTCGTTTTGGCGAATGGCTCCATGAGCAAGAATACCTCTGGGCAAGGTGACATCCGCAAGGCGATCATTGAAGCTGATTTGGTGGACTGCATGGTCGCGCTGCCAGGGCAGCTTTTTTACTCCACACAAATACCTGTCTGCCTGTGGTTTATTGCCCGCGACAAGCGCAGGCAACCCCCACCCCGGCCTGCCGGCCACCCCTCTCCCAGTGGGAGAGGGGAAGGGGTGAGGGTGAACAGGTTTCGTGACCGAAGGGGTGAAACCTTGTTCATAGACGCCCGCAAGCTCGGCACGATGGTGGACCGCGTACATCGCGAACTCACCGACGATGATCTCGCCAAGATCGCCGGCACCTACCACGCTTGGCGCGGCGACCCACCAGAGAGCCGTCATTCCGGCGAAAGCCGGAATCCAGATTCTTATAAAGACATCCCCGGCTTCTGCAAGGCCGCGAAGCTGGACGACATCCGCAAACACGGCCACGTGCTCACGCCCGGCCGCTACGTCGGCGCCGAAGCACAGGAAGATGATGGTGAAACCTTCGAGGGGAAAATGAGGCGATTGAGCGAAACGCTTGCCAAGCAGATGGAGGAAGGGCGACGATTAGACGAGGAAATCAGAAAAAACCTGTCGCTATTGGGCTGGCGGTTATGAGCAGACAGGTAAGATACCGTGTGGTGAAAGCGCGGAACAGACCATGACAGCAGTCCGGGTACCAGTCAGAGCACCAATGCTTGAATGGGCTTGCCAGCGCGCAGGCTACACGGCGGAGTCGTTTGCCGAGAGACACCCGGCCCATAAAATCGAGGCATGGATCGCAGGGGAGATTCAGCCGACATTAAAACAACTGGAGGCTTTCGCGAATGCGACACATACCCCTGTTGGAGCCTTGTTGCTTTCCGAACCGCCCAGGGAACCCCTGCCAATACCTGATTTCCGCAGCATTGGCATCGGGCCGCCGCGCCGGCCGTCCGCCGACCTTCTTGACACCATTTATCTTTGCCAGCAGCGCCAGGACTGGTATCGGGGCTACGCACGAACCAACCGTTTCGGGGAAGTAGGATTCGTCGGTGTCGCGACTCTTGCCGCAGACGCGGAAGCGGTTGCAAACCAGTTACGACCCATGCTCGCCATCCTTGCCGAGGAGCGCCGCAATGTCCGCTCCTGGAGTGATGCTCTGAGCCACCTGATTGAAAAGGTGGAGATGCAAGGCGCGCTCGTCATGGTAAGTGGCGTGGTGGGCAGCAATAACACCCGCAAACTGGACCCCCAGGAATTTCGCGGCTTTGCGCTCGCCGACCCTCTGGCTCCGGTGGTGTTTATCAACGGGAGCGACACCAAGGCGGCACAGATTTTCACACTCGCGCATGAAATCGGTCACCTGAGCCTGGCCGAATCGGCCCTCGACGATGCAAATGCACGGACGATGCCCGATCACCAGGTGGAACAGTGGTGCAACCGATTTGCGGCGGAACTGCTGGTACCACGCGACGAATTGATATCGGTCATTCGCCGGGACGAGGACCTGGACGACCAGATGCAACGTCTTGCCGAATATTTCAAGGTAAGCACGCTCGTCATTCTGAGAAGGCTGTATGACCTGGACAGGATCGAACGCCAGGTATTCTGGAATGCTTACGATGCGGAACTGGAAAGACTGCGGGAGTTTGCTCGCCAGGGAGCGGGCGGCGGCAATTTCTATTACACCACCATGGCCAGAGCAGGCCGACGCCTGACACGCGCCCTGATCTCTTCCGCGCTGGAAGGCCAGGGATCGTTCACGGAGTCGCTTCATCTGTTGGGTTTCAAGAAGATGGCGACATTCCACGAGCTGGCAAGGCTGGCGGGGATTGCGTCCTAGTGGCCTACCTGCTCGATGCCAACGTCTTCATGACGGCCAAGAACTTGCACTATGGCATGGACTTCTGTCCCGCGTTCTGGGACTGGCTCGTCGCTGCACACAGTAGCGGCAGGGTGTACAGCATCGAGAAAGTGGGGGACGAGATTGCGGCAGGGGCAGACGAGCTGGCGGAGTGGGCCGAGAGGCTCAAAACAGGATTCTTCCTGAAACCGGATGCAGATACCCTTCGAGCGCTGGTACGCGTTAGTCAATGGGTTACTGCAAACGGATACGAACCGGCAGCGATAAATGCGTTCCTCGGCGGTGCGGATTACTACCTCATCTCTCAGGCGCTCGCCGGTTCACATGTGCTCGTCACCCACGAACGGCCCTCCGACTCGATAAGGCGCATCAAGATTCCGAACGTCTGCCTGGGGCTAAGCATAAAGGTTGTCTCGCCGTTCGAGATGCTTCGCAACGAGCGTGCACGATTTGTTTTGGGTACACCGTAATAATGAGATTTGCTTCACAGCGAGAGCGTAAGTCAGGCAAGCAGTCGGCTGAAGGTGCGAAGCTGGATGCCGCCAACTTGAAGGAACTTGGGTATGGCGGGTGAGTGGCGAGACGCAACATTCGATCAGCTCGGCCGAATAGTCACTGGCAAAACCCCGCTGTCAGGCCAACCGGAGTATTTCCGCGGCGACATCCCCTTCGTGACGCCGACCGACTTCGACGGACGGCGGACAATTGACAGTACTGAGCGCTACCTCACCGAGCGGGGAGCAGATTCCGTCGCGGGATCCCGCATACCTGCTCGCGCAGTAATGGTCTCCTGTATCGGGTCGGATATGGGCAAGGCAGCGATTGCAGGCCAAGACTGCGTCACCAACCAACAGATCAACAGCATCATTGTCGCGGCCGAACATGATCTGCTTTTCGTGTACTACAACCTGACTACCCGGAAGGCAGAGATACGAACGGCTGCGGGCGGGTCTGCGCAGCCCATACTCAACAAGACGGCGTTTGGGAAACTCGACATCCTGCTCCCGCCGCCTGACGAGCAACGCGCCATCGCCCACATCCTCGGCACACTGGACGACAAGGTCGAACTGAACCGGCGCATGAATGAAACGCTGGAGGCGATGGCGCGGGCGCTCTTCAAGTCGTGGTTCATTGATTTCGATCCCGTGCGGCGGAACGCCGCCCGGGCCCGAAATCAACCCTCACCCCTGGCCCCTCTCCCAGGGGGAGAGGGGAGGCATGGCGAACATTATCGAGGTGGCTACGATTTCTCGGGATTGTTGGAATCGGCGCGTGAAATGCGTAAACAACAGACTCCCGCAGAAGAGATGTTTTGGGAGTTCGTCCGGTCTGGGCGGTTTATGAACCTGAAGTTTCGGCGGCAGCACCAACTCGGTGACTACATCGCGGATTTCTATTGCCACGAGCACCGGCTCGTCGTTGAACTGGACGGCGGCATCCACTCAGTGAAGCGAAAGAAGGACAGCAAGCGGGACGCGTGGATGAAAGCCCGGGAGTTCACCGTACTCCGCTTCGCCAACAAGCACTTCCTGGATGACCCCGAAAGCGTCTTGAGAACCATAGCGCAAGCAACTTCACTGCCCTCTTTACCGCCTCTCCCCTTGGGAGAGGGCCGGGGTGAGGGTTCGGTCGAGGAACTCGACCGAATGTTCCCGGATTCGTTCGACGACTCGGAGCTGGGGGATATTCCGAGCGGGTGGGAGGTCAAGTACGTCGGCGATCTTGCAAACGTCGTGGGTGGAACCACGCCGAGTACCAAGAACAGCGCTTACTGGGACGGTGGGACACACGCATGGGCGACTCCTAAAGATCTAGCGTCACTATCTGTTCCCGTCCTACTCGATACCGAGCGGCGGATCACGGCGGCGGGTTTGGCGCAGATCGGTTCCGGGCTGTTACCCAGGGGTACTGTTCTGCTGTCATCGAGGGCCCCGATCGGTTACTTGGCCGTCGCCGAGGTTCCGGTTGCGATTAACCAGGGATTCATCGGGATGACGCCTAAGTCGGGAACGTCGAATCTGTTCCTGCTTCTCTGGGCCGAAGCCGCTCATGAAGAGATTGTCAGCCGCGCGAACGGATCAACCTTCCTTGAGATTAGTAAGTCGAACTTCCGCCCAATTTCTGTCGTCACGCCGCAAGCCAACGTAATGCTAAAATTTGACCAGCTAGTGCGGCCACTCTATAAGCGCATCGTCGAGTGCGCGCGCGAAGCCCGCACACTCGCCGCCCTGCGCGACGCGCTGTTGCCCAAGCTCATCTCCGGCGAGCTGAGGATGAAGGCCAAGATACCCACAAGGACCAATTCATGGCTTTAAATACCATATACGCAACAGCTGGTAGCGAGACGGAAAAGATTGACGTCCGGCTGAGCTACCGGATCGTCCGTCTGTTCTCCGAAGGCCTGTATGTTAGCCCGAACAAGGCGATTGAGGAACTAGTCGCCAACTCTTTCGATGCGGGAGGTCGACGGGTTGCCGTCCTCCTTCCTGCGGACTTCCATGAACAAGGGGCGACGATCGCGGTTGTTGACGACGGCGAAGGCATGGACGCTGGAGGCCTGAAACAGCACTGGCTCATCGGCAAGAGCGACAAGCGGGACTTGGCTAAACTACCGCGAGGTCGGCAGCAGATCGGCAAGTTCGGTATCGGCAAGCTCGCGACGTACGTCCTCGCCAATCGTCTGACCCACATCTCGAAGAGGGGCGGCAAGTACTACTCGACTTCGATGAGCTTCAAGACCGTTGACGAAAGGGGAGACGAGGAAGTAGAGCCAAAGACTCCGATCAAGATCAGCCTCCGTGAGCTTACGGAAGATCAGGCCAATCAAGCGTTGAAAGATTGGACAGGCGCAGCCGCGTTTCAGAACTGCGGGCTAAGGCTATTTGGCACGGTAGCCGCGAAGTCGTGGACTTTCGCGATCCTGTCTGACCTCAAGGACAAGGTCCACGAGATTCGGCGGGGCAGATTGGAGTGGGTGCTGCGTACCGCCCTTCCTCTGCGTGACGACTTTTCGATCTATCTGGACGGAGCCAAGCTAGAGCCCAGCAAAGCTGGCAAGGGGCGCCTAAAAAAGTGGATTCTAGGCAAGGATATCGACGAGTTGCCCAAACCGGCTCCCGACGAGATCGAGGCAGCCGAGGACAAGAATCAGCCCAAGGACTCCGAGACGCGCTTCGCGCTGAAGCACAAGGCGGTCGGTCGGATCACGGGATACGCCGAAGTCTACCGTGACTTGCTCACGGGCAAGTCGGACGAACTCGGGCGGAGCCATGGTTTTTTCGTGTACGTCCTTGGGCGTCTCATCAACGTGGAGGACGGGCATTTCGGCATCTCGCCCGACGAACTGCGGCACGGCACGTTCGGCCGCATCCGCGTGGTCGTTCACATGGATGGTCTGGACGAGTATCTCCAATCGGATCGCGAGCACATCCGCCAGGGACCAGTCCTCAACGACGCTCAGAATATCCTCCGCGCGATCTTCAATAAGATCCGGCCTGAGTTGGAGAGGGCGGACGCGGAAGAAGATCCTGGTGCGAAGCTTGCCCGCAAACTCGCGGGCAGTCCTGCCAGTTTGGCCCGCCGCCCCATCATCGAGATGGCGCGGGCCGCTTTGGACGGCAAGATCAAGTCACGGTACATCGCGCTTCCCCCGGCAGCTACGCAGAACGAGCGGGACAAACTGGTCGCGGCGCTGGAAACGCGGGCAGAGACGCCGGAACAGTTCGTCGGAGGAATCGACTTTGTCTACAACGCCACATCCGACGATGGAATCGCCGTATACGACGCGGTCACCGGCCGACTCAGGGTCAACGGCCTTCATCCGTTCGTGGGGGCATTCTTCGACGAGTTCACGAGCAAGACGAGCGGCCTGCCGCTGGAGATATTCGCGATGGCGGAGGTGCTGCTGGAATCCCATCTTTATCAAGCCAGACTCAAACAGGATCAGATCGATGTCGTCATAATCGCGCGCGATCAGTTGCTGAGATACGTCGCGCAAGAGTCAGGGCGAAGGACCGCGCTAACAGTGGCCAATGCCCTTCGGAACGCTCGGAACGATGAGGACAGGTTGGAGATCGAGGTTGTTGAGGCCTTTCGTAGTCTTGGATTCGACGCAACGCGCGTCGGCGGCACGGGCAAGCCCGACGGTGTGGCCAAAGCGCATCTCAGTCCCGGTGCCGATAACAAGCCCAGGCGGTACGCGGTAACGCTCGAAGCAAAGAGCAAGAAGAAGGATGGGGCCAAGCTCAAGACAAAGACCTTTGGTGTATCCACAATCGCTCGGCAGCGTGACGCAGCGCAGTGCGAGCACGCAGTTGTCGTTGCACCAGCGTTCGACCACACACGCGGCAAGGACAGCGCCCTCGCCAAGGAAATCAAAGCGGACCGAGAAAGCACTGCCGCGAGTGGCAAGCCACGGACGATTACAGCGATTCACGTCGACGACCTAGCGCGGCTGGTCCAATTGCGGCCGGTCAAGCGCCTGGGGTTGGCTAAGATCCGAGAAATGCTCCAGGACTGCAGCTTGCCTGAGCAGTGCAAGGCATGGGTGGATGCCTCCGAGAAATCGAAGGTAGCGACGGCCCCTTACGAAAAGATCATCAATGCCATTAACCAACTCCAGACCGACTCACGGAACGAGCCGGTGGGATATGGTGAACTTCGGAACGAACTAAAACATGCAGCGCCACCCATCCTCTACGCGGACCTTGACGAACTCACGAACCTGTGCAAAGCGATGTCCCAGATGGCACCGGGAGAGATCGTGGCAACCGACTGGACCGTCGAACTTGATCAAAGCCCAGCGAATGTACTCGCTGCCATCGAATCGGCGACCAAGGCCCACCTCGCCGAAACGCACTGACTATGTGCAAGTACATCCGCACGCCCACGATGCTCTGACAAGGCCGCACATCGCATGTTGAAATCACATAAGAAGACGATCCTCGAAACCCTCGGGCGTAGCCCGATTCATCCGTTTCCCGCGCGCATGGCGCCCGGGATCGCATTGGACGCTCTGGGCGAAAGCAAGACTTCGCTCAAGGTTCTTGATCCCATGGCCGGTTCAGGCACGGTCGTCGCGGTCGCGCGGGCTAACGGCCACATGGCTCTTGGTGTCGATTTCGATCCACTCGCCGTCCTCCTCGCGAGCGTTTGGACTCGGACGGTCGATGCGCGACGAGTGAATGACAAGGCTGCGGAGATCTTGGATAGAGCAAAGGAAGCATTGGGGCTGCTTCCTTCAAGGTTGGCCTATCCGGCTGGAAGCGACGACGAGACCCGCAAGTTCATCCGGTATTGGTTCGACAGCTACGCACGACGTCAACTAACCGCACTGTCCGGCGCAATCCGCCGAATCCACGACGAGGCTACCCGCGATGTGCTGTGGTGCGGATTCTCCCGTCTCATCATCACGAAACAAGCTGGTGCATCATTGGCGATGGATCTATCGCACAGTCGACCGCATCGGGCGTTCGCGCGCGCTCCAGTCCTGCCTTTTGATCATTTCATTGCGGCAGTGCAGACAGTTGTAGGGAGCGGCCTCCAGCGCCGATTAGGAAAGGTTGGGCCACGGGCGATCGTTAAGCGGGGTGATGCTCGAAGGTTGGATTTGTGCGATGGATCAATCGATCTTGTACTCACGTCACCACCATATCTGAATGCAATCGATTACATGCGATGCAGCAAATTTTCTCTCGTGTGGATGGGTTACACCGTAGGTGAACTCCGCCAGATTCGTGGAGAGAGCGTCGGCACAGAGGCGTCGTCTCGGCAAGCGGTAAAAGCCGATTGGGTGCAGGAACTGATTAAACAACTCAAGCTCAAGCCAGCGCTGGCCAACCGCGACCAAGCTCTCTTGGCAACATATGTTTGGGATATGGACCTAACCATATCTGAGGTATCGCGCGTTCTTCGGATGTCGGGGCGCGCCGTCTATGTTGTAGGCGATTCGACGATCCGTGGGACGTTCGTGCGTAACTCCGCGATTGTCACAGCGGTTGCGGAGAGACATGGCTTGATCCTGCATTCCAGCCATTCCAGGGCGCTGCCAGAGAATCGGCGGTATCTCCCACCGCCAAAGCGCGACTTGGTGGGTTCCGCTATGAACGGCCGAATGAGACGAGAAGTCATACTGGAATTTCACAAGACGTGAGTGCGGAATTCTCCGAATCCGTCGTCGAAGACGCCACCCTCGCTTGGTTGGAGTCGCTCGGCTACTCCGTTCTCCACCTGCCTGCGCCGCAAAGCGACCTGTCTGCCTTGCTGGACACGGTGCAGGCAGGCGCAGACAGGCGCAGCGATCCGTTGGCATGCGGCGAAGCGTTGACAGATCTTGATAACTGCCTACAGCGGGGGAGGGATGGCGGGGCAGGTTCCGCCGGGTGACGGACTTGCTCAGGGCTTTCCTGATAGGTTGCCGCTCTGCATTGCCATGAGTAATATTACTCATCATATTGAGTAATTCGTAATGAGCTATCAGCGGCCACAATCCGACGTTCTCGCCCGGCGCCTCAAGGAGCCGCGGCGGTTCATTCAGGTGGTGGCGGGGCCGCGCCAGGTGGGCAAGACGACGCTGGTGCAGCAGGTCGTCGAGGCCGCGAAGGTGTCTGTGCAGTTTGCCAGCGCCGACGAGCCGACCCTGCGCGGCGCGGAGTGGATCGCCCAACAATGGGAGGCGGCGCGGCTGATGGCCGGCGCGAAGGGCGCGGTGCTGGTGCTGGACGAGGTGCAGAAGGTCACCGGATGGTCGGAAACGGTGAAGCGGCTCTGGGACGAGGACACCCGCAAGCGGCGGCCGGTGAAGGTGGTGTTGCTGGGGTCGGCCCCGCTGCTGATTCAGCGCGGCCTTTCCGAAAGCCTCGCCGGACGCTTCGAGGTACTGTACCTGCCGCACTGGTCAGCGGCCGAGATGCGCGCAGCCTTCGGCTGGACGGTGGAGCGCAGCATCTTCTACGGCGGTTATCCCGGCGCCGCGCCGCTGGCGGACGATCATGCGCGCTGGGTGCGCTATGTGCGCGACGCATTGATCGAGACCACGCTCGCGCGCGACGTGCTGTTGCTCAGCCGCGTGGACAAACCGGCGCTGCTGCGCCGCTTGTTCGATCTCGGTTGCCGCTATTCCGGGCAAATCCTTTCGTACACCAAGATGGTCGGCCAGCTTCAGGACGCCGGCAACACCACCACGCTCGCCCATTATCTCGATCTGCTGGGCGGCGCGGGGATGCTGGTGGGCCTGCCCAAATACGCGGGCGCCGCCGCGCGCAGCCGCGCCTCGAGCCCGAAGTTGCAGGTGCTCGATACCGCGTTGCTCTCGGCGTTGTCCGGTTACACCTTTGAAGAGGCGCGCGCCGACCGCGAATTCCGGGGGCGTCTGGTGGAATCCGCCGTGGGCGCACATCTCGCCAACGCCGCCGCAGCCGGAGAGTGCGAATTGTTCTACTGGCGCGACCGCAACCGCGAGGTGGATTTCGTGGTGCGTGCCGGGCGCCGGCTGACCGCCATCGAGGTGAAGAGCGGGCGGGCCACGGACACACTGCCGGGAATGGAGGCCTTCGCGAACGCGTTCAAGCCGCAGCGCAAACTGCTCGTGGGTGGTGACGGCATTCCGGTGGATGAGTTTCTGACCAGGCCCGCCGTGCACTGGCTGAGTCCGTGAGCACGTTTACCGAATCCGTCGTCGAAGACGCTGCCCTCGGCTGGTTGGGGTCGCTCGGGTATTCAGTTCTTCACCTGCCTGCGCCGCAAAGCTTGGCGTCGCGGCAGGCAGGCGCCCCCGACATCGCCGCCGGCGAACCCGCCGCTGAGCCTGCCTGTGCGCCTGCCTGCGCGCGGCGCGCGGGCAGGTGTACGCACCTGTCTGCGTGCTGTCACACAGCACAGGCAGGCGCAGACAGGCGCAGCGACCCCAAACTACCAGGATTTTGCCTGCGTGCCGTCGCCTAGCCAGGACCTTGCCATTGTGTTCTCAAATCAGCTACACTTGTTCTCAATATGAGAGCAAAAGCCCTTCCGCAAGCGCCGCAACTGGTCGAGATTCTGTTCGGTGCCTATCGCCGCCAGATTCTGGCGCTGCTGCTACTGCGTCCGGACGAGAGTTTCTATGTGCGGGAAATCGGCCGGTTGACCGGCGTGCCCGCCGGCTCGCTGCATCGCGAACTGAAACTGCTGAGCGATGCCGGACTGCTGCTGCGCTCGGCGGCGGGCAACCAGGTGCGCTATCAGGTGGACCGCGCCTGCCCGATCCGGGAGGAATTGGCCGGCATCTTCCGCAAGACGACCGGGCTGGCCGACGTGCTGCGCGAGGCGCTGGCACCGCTTGCGGGCAAGATACGCCTGGCGTTCATCTTCGGGTCGGTGGCGCAGGGCAAGGAGCGCGCCGCCAGCGATGTGGATGTGCTGGTGGTGGGCTCGGCCTCGTTTGCTGCGGTTGTAGAGGCACTGAGCCGCGCGGGCGAACGCTTGCGGCGCGCAGTGAATCCGGTGGTGATGACCCGCGCCGCCTTCGCGGTGAAGCTGGCAAGCCGTGACCGCTTCGTGGCCAGGGTGGCGCGCGAGCCGAAGATATTTCTGCTAGGAGATGCCGGTGAGTTTGCAGAACTTGCTGAAGATCGGGCAGCTTAAGGAACACCCGCCCGACGCCGCCGAGGTGCAGCGGTTGCTCGCCGCGGCCGCGAGAAACCTCGCTGATGCACGCGTGACCACGATCAGCCCCGAGACGCGCTTCGATGCGGCCTACAAGGCCATCATGCAGGCGGCGCTGGCCGCGCTGATGGCGCATGGCTACCGGCCGGACATGAACCGGCCGGGGCATCATGTGACGGTGGTGCAGGGGCTGCCGCTGACCATCGGACTGGCGCCGGCCCGGGTCACGGTGATCGATACGCTGCGGCGCAAGCGCAATCTGTCTGATTACACGGGCCAGGATATCGACGATTCCTCGGCGGAACATTGCACCGCCGAGGCCGACCGATTGTTGCAGGATGTCACAGCCTGGTTCAAGGCCCATCGGCCGCAACTGATAGTTCCGCAGCGATGACGGCGCAGCGATTCGCGGAATCGGTGGTGGAGGATGCGGCACTCGCCTGGCTGGAGACGCTCGGCTACACGGTACTCCATGGACCTGACATATCGCCCAGTGGCGATACCCTCACCCCAGCCCTCTCCCAGAGGGAGAGGGAGAAATATTCCGAAGTGGTGTTGGAAGGCCGTTTGCGTCAGGCACTGGCGCGCCTCAACCCCGGCTTGTCCGCCGAAGCTATCGATGACGCCTACCGCAAGCTGACCCGCACCGACGCGCCGTCGCTTCGGGAGCGAAATCGAGCCGTGCACCGCATGCTGGTGGATGGTGTGAATGTGGAATACCGCCGCAAGGACCTGCCTGCGCCGCGCCCAGGCTGTTACTTTGTCTACGCCATACGATGTGATGATGACAGTATCTATATCGGTCAAACTGAGAACCTGGAGCAGCGTTGGCGTCAGCATGTGGCAGGTACAGGATCCGAACACACACGTAAGCACCGCCCAGTCAACCTTGAGCATTTCGAAGAGTGTACGTCGCGAGAACACGCGATTGAGCGCGAGAAATGGCTCAAGACCGGGTATGGCCGTACATGGTTGAGGCGGGAGATTGCGGCTGGGCGGGCGCGGCAGGCAGGCGGCTCCATCGCTGGTGCGCAAGTTCGCGTATTGGATTTTGACACTCCTGACAATAACGATTGGCTCGCTGTCAATCAGTTCACCGTGGCCGAAGGACAGCACACGCGTCGGCCCGATATTGTGCTATTCGTAAACGGGCTGCCTCTTGCAGTTATTGAACTCAAGAATCCCGCTGATGAAAATGCAACTGTAGATAGCGCATATCGTCAGCTTGAAACTTACCAGGCTCAAATTCCGCTGTTATTCGCTACCAATGCATCACTTGTAGTTTCAGACGGCGTCCAAGCGCGCATTGGCGCACTGGGCGCGGGCAAAGAGTGGTTCAAGCCCTGGCGCACGGTTTCTGGTCGTGTAGATGCGCCGGCAAGCATGGCTGAACTCCAGGTGGTGCTGGAGGGTGTGTTCGAAAAGCGGCGGTTTCTCGATTTGGTGCGGTATTTCATCGTCTTTGAAGATTTCGGCGGTGGCACGCTCGCAAAGAAAATAGCCGGCTATCACCAGTTTCACGCAGTCAATTATGCCGTCGAGCAAACACTACGAGCCGCGAAACGCGACTGGATGCCAGATGAGACAGGGATTTATCTGTCTGGTCAGAAACCAGGCGGTGAACCCGGCGACCGGCGTGTGGGTGTGGTCTGGCATACGCAGGGTTCGGGTAAGAGTCTTTCTATGGCCTTTTATGCGGGGCGTGTAATGCTTCATCCGGCGATGGAAAATCCCACCATCGTCGTGCTTACCGACCGCAATGACCTTGACGATCAACTTTTCGGCACCTTCGCCCGCTGCAAGGATTTGATTCGTCAAGATCCCGTGCAAGCCGAGAATCGTGCTGACCTGCGTGAGAAGCTGCGCGTTGGTTCCGGGGGCGTGGTCTTTACAACCATACAGAAGTTTCTGCCCGACCTGCCTGCCGCGTCGCGGAATGCGGCGCAGGCAGGGGAAAAAGGCGATCACCACCCCATGCTCACGGACCGGCGCAATATCGTTGTTATTGCCGATGAAGCGCATCGCAGCCAGTACGACTTCATTGATGGCTTTGCTCGCCACATGCGCGACGCCTTGCCGAATGCCTCGTTCATTGGATTTACCGGCACCCCCATCGAAAAGACCGATGCCAACACGCGCGCGGTATTCGGTGATTACATCAGCATTTATGACATCCAACGGGCGGTGAGCGATGGGTCCACGGTTCCCATTTACTACGAGGGCCGACTCGCGAAACTGGAATTGAAGGCATCCGAACGTCCAAAGATCGACCCGGAGTTTGAGGAAGCCACCGAAGGCGAGGAGGTAGAACGCAAGGAGAAGCTCAAGACCAAATGGGCACAGTTGGAAGCGGTTGTCGGCGCGGAGAACCGCATCAAGCTTATCGCCCATGACCTGGTGCAGCACTTTGAGAATCGGCTTGCCGCCATGGATGGCAAGGCGATGATTGTCTGCATGAGCCGGCGGATTTGCGTCGAGTTGTACAAGGCAATTGTCACCCTGCGCCCCACTTGGGCAAATCCGGATGACGATAAAGGTTTGCTAAAGGTGGTCATGACCGGCTCGGCCTCTGATCCGTTGGACTGGCAGCCGCATATCCGCAACAAACCGCGACGCGAGGATCTGGCTTCGCGTTTCCGTAATCCACAAGACCCGTTCAAGATCGTCATCGTGCGCGATATGTGGCTTACCGGCTTCGATGCCCCCAGCCTGCACACAATGTATGTGGACAAGCCCATGCGGAGTCACGGGCTCATGCAGGCCATCGCGCGCGTAAACCGCGTTTTCAAGGACAAGCCCGGCGGACTGGTGGTGGACTATCTGGGGCTCGCGGATGAACTGAAGCAGGCGTTGGCGACTTACACCGAAAGCGGCGGCACGGGCAAGACGGCGATAGATCAGGCCGAAGCGGTGGCGCTGATGCTGGAGAAGTACGAGATTTGCCGCGGGCTGTTCCATGGCTTTGAGTGGTCGAAATGGACCACCGGAAAACCGCAGGAGCGACTCGGCGTGCTCCCGGCAGCACAGGAACACATACTCGCGCAGAAAGACGGCAAAAATCGGCTATTGCAACGGGTAACCGAGTTGTCACAAGCCTTCGCACTGGCGGTCCCAAGTGAGGAGGCACTGCACATTCGCGATGACGTGGCTTTCTTTCAGGCGGTGCGTGCAGTCCTCGCCAAGAGTGCTTCAGATGAAAGCAAGACTAACGAAGATATGGATCATGCGATCCGGCAAATTGTGTCGAGAGCTGTAATGTCTGATCAAGTCGTGGATATCTTCGCAGCTGCCGGTATTAAAAAGCCTGATATTTCGATCCTTTCCGACGAATTCTTGACGGAAGTACGCGGCATGCCGCAGCGGAACCTGGCGGTGGAATTACTGCAAAAACTTTTGAAAGGGGAAATCAAGAACCGGGCGCGCCGCAATGTGGTTCAAGCGCGCTCGTTCGCGGAACTTCTGGAGCAATCCATACGTAAATATCAGAACCGTGCGATAGAAGCGGCCAAAGTAATCGAGGAACTGATCGCCCTGGCGAAGGATATGCGTGCCGCGGATGCGCGCGGTGAGAAACTTGGGC
>CAZWSD010000035.1:0-14954 GCA_964636535.1 uncultured Acidobacterium sp.
GCTCATGATCAAGCGCTACCGCAACTCTCCCGCCGTCATTATCTGGTCTATGGGCAACGAGGAGTGGGTTCTGCAAAGATCGCCCATCGGCACTCGCATCATGGAGGATATGGTTCGGCGCAGTCATGAGCTTGATCCCACGCGCCTCTGCACGGCAGCCGTCAACGGCGCTTACAAGGCCGGCATCTCAGACGCCCTGGACGTAGAAGGATTCAACTACAACCTCCAGGACATCGACGAGTATCACAAGACCCATCCTGACCGTCCCCTCATCGGCAGTGAAACCGCCAGCGCGCTGTCCGAGCGCGGCATCTACCGTACTGATCCTCTCCGCAACTGGATGAGCGCCTATGACACCAACCAGCCAGGATGGGGCGAGACGGCTGAGCAATGGTGGCAGTTCTATGCTGCCCGCCAGTTCCTCCCCGGCGGCTTTGCCTGGACCGGCTTTGACTATCGCGGCGAACCCACACCGTATAGCTGGCCGGCCATCAGCTCCTACTTCGGCATCGTCGACACCTGCGGATATCCCAAGGATACTTTCTATTACTATCAATCCGTCTGGGGCGACAAGCCAATGCTGCATCTCTTCCCTCACTGGAACTTCAAAGGCGAAGAGGGCAATTCCATCCCCGTCTGGATCTACTCCAACCTCGATGAGGTGGAGCTCTTCCTCAATGGCAGGAGTCTCGGACGCCAGAAAATGCCGCATCTCTCGCACGTCAAGTGGGACGTGAATTACGAGCCTGGATTCATCGAAGCGCATGCCTACAAGAACGGCGAGCTCGTTCTCAGAGCGAAGCGCGAAACCACCGGCGATCCTGCCTCCATCCGCCTCACAGCAGACCGCACCACCATTAACGCCGACGGCGAAGACCTCGCCATCGTACGCGTCGAAGCCCTCGACGCGCAGGGTCGCTTCGTCCCCACCGCCAATCAGCTGATCCAGTTTAAAGTCACGGGTGACGGCGTCCTGATTGGTGTCGGCAACGGCGACCCCAACTGCCATGAATCTGACAAGGCTCCGCAGCGCAGTATCTTCAACGGCCTCGCACAGGTGATCCTACAGGCATCCAAGACACCCGGACAGATCATCATCGAGGCATCGGCGAAAGGCGGGCCGCACCTCCGACCAGCCACGCTCACCATCGCTACAAAAAAGGCCGAAATCCGGCCCGAGGTCGCATAGACCCGCGTAAATGCACGTCAAAATCTGACCTACTTTGCATAGGAGATCCGCATGAAGCTCGCGAAACTCGGCAAGTTACTCTCGACCCTTACCATGGCAACCTGCTTCGTCTCTGCTGGCTTCGCGCAGCAGGGCCCCCAAATCGTAAAGAAAGATGGCCACTATGCCTTCATGCTCAATGGCCATCCCTTCCTCATCCTCGCGGGACAAATCAACAACTCCAGCGCCTGGCCGTCCACCATGCCCGACGTGTGGCCGGTCATCGAGGGAATGCATGCCAATACTGTGGAAGCGCCCGTCTACTGGGAACAGTTGGAGCCCGAACCCGGGAAGTTCGACTTCTCCAACGTTGACATGCTCGTTGATCAGGCCCGCGCCCACCATGTGCATCTCATCCTGCTCTGGTTCGGCACCTGGAAAAACGGCGAAGACCACTACGTCCCCGAGTGGATTAAGAAGAATCCTCAACGCTACCCCCGCGTCATTGACTCCCGGGGCAACCCACTCCAGGTGCTCACAGCCAACTCGCAAACCAACCTCAACGCGGATCGCGCTGCCTTCGTCGCTCTCACGAAACACCTCGCCCAGATTGACGGAACACAGCACACCGTCATCATGATTCAGGTTGAAAACGAATCCGGCTCCATCGGCGCCGTTCGCGACCACTCCCCTGCCGCGCAAAAGGAGTTCGACGGCCCCGTTCCCGCAGTCGTTCTCAACGCCATGCACAAGTCGCCCGGCACCTGGCGCCAGGTCTTCGGCTATAAAGCCGATGAATACTTCCAGGCTTACTCCGTCGCCAGGTACATCAACGCCGTCGCCAAGGCCGGTAAAGCGCAGCTCAACATCCCCATGTACTGCAACGTCTGGGTGGAATACCCGCGCGGCTACCAGATTCGCGGCCATCTGCTGCCCGGCTTTGACTATCCGAGCGGTGGCCCGCAGCAGCTCAACATCACCATCTGGAAGGCCGTTGCCACGTCCATCAATATCCTCGGACCCGACATATATACAGCCGACCGCGGCGTCGAAAACCAGGTCATGAACACCTACAACCGCACGGACAATCCACTCTGGATCCCCGAAACCGGCCTCGGCAATGCCTTCGCACCAGAGTTCTTCATGGCTCTCGGCAAAGGCGCCATCGGTTTCTCGCCATTCGGCACAGATCAGACCAGTTGGACCCTCAAGCCTGGTCAGTTGCCGAAGGACCACGCCCAAAACTATGGACTGATTGGGCCGATTGATCGAGTCGTGGCTCAGCTCAATTTTGAGGGCAAGCTTAAGACCGCCGTCGAAGAAGTTGGCAAAACAGAAGAAACCCTCCACTTCGGCAAGTGGGATGCCTTCATTGGCTTCGGCTTTCCGCAGTGGGATGGGCAACAGCATGCGCCTGGTACGCCGCACCATAATGGTCGCGCACTGGTCGCGCAGCTTGGTCCGAACAGGTTCCTCGTCACCGGTATCAACGCGCGTGTCACCTTCCGCCTTGCGCCGGGCCAACCCGGACGCATGCAAATCCTCAAAGCCGAACAGGGCACCTACGACGGCACTACCTGGAAACCTCAGCGCATCTGGAATGGGGACCAGACCGACCGCGGACTCAACTTTAAAACCCTCCCGCAGTATGTACAAATCCATCTGGGGACCTATTAAGCCCTCTGCGTTTGCATCTCCAACCTTCGCCGTCGCGTGTCAGGAGGCCTGCATCGGCGGCTGCCCTCCATCAGCCTGCACCGAGCTTACGAACGTAGTAAAGTACGGGACCTGGCTCAACCCGGTGGTAAAAACGAATTCAGTCAAGCGAGGTGCTCAGTGAACCACGTACTCAAGATCACAGATTCTCACTGCAAACCTACCGTCTGGAAAATTCTCGCCCTCGCCAGCACTTTGCTGCTGTTCGGCGCGGTTGCTGCTCGCAGCCAGGAACCCCCGGCCGCGATTCACTACAACGCGCAAACTCACGTCTTCCGTATTGACGCTGCCGATACCTCCTACATTTTCGGGGTCAATGCTCGCGGCCAACTGCAGTCCATCTACTGGGGACAACGCCTCGCCGCCACTGACAGTTTCCCGACGCCGCATGCCAACCCGCCCTGGGCGTCCTTCGAGCCTTCCATTGACACGACCCCGGAGGAGTACGTTGCCTGGGGCGGCGGCTTCTATTACGTTCCTGATCTCAAAATCACATTCCCTGACGGCAACCGCGACCTCGTCCTTAAATATGTTTCCTACTCCATCCATGGCGACACGCTCCAGGTCGTCATGAAAGACATCTCCCTCGCCGTCTACGTCACACTGGAGTACAAAGTCGACCCTGGCACCGGCATCCTCCGCCGCTCCGCTACCGTCGAAAACAAGACGGGCGAACCTTTTACCATCGAGCAGGATTTCGCCGCCACCTGGAACCTCCCCGCAAACAACCACTACGAGCTTCGCTACCTCACCGGACGATGGGCCGGCGAGTGGAATCTCCAGAAGGAACATCTCCATCCCGGAAAAGTAGTCCTTGGCAGCCGCACCGGAACCACCAGCCACCACATCAATCCCTGGTTCGCCATCGAGCGCGGCAATCCCGGAGATCAGGACACCGGCAACGTCTGGTTCGGCGCGCTCGGCTGGAGCGGCGACTGGCAAATCTCCATTGAGCAAAATCAGGTCGGCCAGGTCCGAGTCACCGGTGGCTTCAATCCCTTTGACTTCTCCTACCTGCTCAAGCCCGGCCAGTCCCTCCGTTCGCCTTACTTTTACGCGGGATTCTCCCACCACGGCATCGGCGGCGCATCGCGCCTCATGCATCGCTTTGAGCTCACTCAAATCCTCCCCGAACGCCCGCATCCCAAGCTCCGGCCCGTGCTCTATGACTCATGGGAAGCCACCGGCTTCAACGTCAACCAGGCCGGTCAGGAAAAGCTCGCCGAAGAAGCCGCCAGCATTGGTGTCGAGCGCTTCGTCATGGACGACGGTTGGTTCGGCGAGCGCGATTCCGATCACGCCGGTCTTGGAGACTGGTGGCCCAATCCCACAAAGTTCCCTCATGGCCTCAAGCCGCTCATCGACAAGGTCCATTCACTCGGAATGAGCTTTGGAATCTGGGTCGAGCCGGAAATGGTCAACCCCGACAGCCAGCTTTACCGCAAGCATCCCAACTGGGTCCTCAACTTTCCCGGACGCCCGCGCTCCGAGGCACGTCACCAGCTCGTCCTCAACCTCGCTCGGCCAGATGTCAAGGCATACGTCTTCAACGTCCTCAACAACCTCCTATCCCACAACGACATTTCCTTCCTTAAGTGGGACTACAACCGCAACTGGGCAGAGCCCGGCTGGCCCGCCGTCCCACCCGATCAGGAACAGGAAGTCTACGTCAAATACATCCGCAACCTCTACTCCATCATGCGCGAGCTCCGCGCCAAACACCCCAACGTCGAAATCGAAGCCTGCTCCGGCGGCGGAGGCCGCGTTGACCTCGGCATCATGCGTTACACCGACGAAGTCTGGCCCTCCGACAACACCGATCCTTTTGACCGCCTCTCCATCCAGCAGGGCTTCGCTTACGCCTACACACCCGGGGTCACGATGTCCTGGGTCACCGGCTCCCCCAACTGGGTCAACGGCCGCGTCACCTCGCTCCGCTACCGATTCCTAGTTTCCATGGAAGGCTCCCTCGGCATTGGAGCCAACCTGAATCAGTGGACGCCCCAGGAGTTCGCCACTGCGCGCAAGATGGTCGCGCAATACAAGACCATCCGCCCCACCGTCCAGCAGGGTGCACTCTACCGTCTCATCTCGCCACTCCATGGCAGTGAGTACGCCGTCAATGAATTCGTCGGCCAAGACGGCAAACAAACTGTCGCCTTTGCCTATCTCCACTCCAGCCAGGACGGGTGGCCCTTCCCGCGCGTCTACCTGCGTGGCCTCAACCCGTCGGCCAGCTATACGTTCCACATGCTCGACGGCCGGGCCTATCCAAATACGCCGATCACCGCCAGCGGCGCCTACTGGATGCACGTCGGCGTACAGCTCTTGCTCCGCGGCGACTTTAAGGCAGCCCTGCTCGAACTCGACCGCAATCCATGAACCGCGACCCTCAGGCCGCCAATCACGTCTTCCATCTTCCAGAGCCAAAGGCCGTACAACGGCGGGAACAGTTGTGCGTTTTCACCCGTGCACAGGCTCGGCAACGCCGGCACTCACGAACGCCATGTCCATCCCGACGTTCCCGTAGAGGTAACCCATTACATGGTCACCATGAGTCAAAACAAACGAGCCAATCTCGGTGCTGGATCGCAAGTCTGCCTCACGAGCTGGATGGCCAAGACGATTTAGCCCGAGAAAAGGGCCAGACGAGGCCCCGGCTCAGCTGATGAGTCGACGATCCCTTCTTTCTCAATCCACGAACCCGCGCTTCAAACTGCAAAATCTACATCCCTTCCGTAAATATGCCACCTTCAGAAGTGCCTCCCCAACGGAGATCGGATCTCTCGTATTTCCTCCATATGATTTAAATTCATGAACTTAGCGAAAGCACTGAAGTAACTTTCCGCCCAAATCATTTTGGCCCTGCGAGTGCACTTCTCTGGGAAAATAAACATCGTAGGGCCATTCCTGACCGCGTGTACGGGCTGGCGCCTACCAGATCACCAGCTTAGTACTGCGAAAGCTCCCCCCTACCCAGGACCCTCCCCGCAGTGCAGGGCCCTGAGATATGTACAACATGAGTAAACAAAAGCGACACCCTTTGGCGCTGAGGCTGCATGGCCAAAGTCACTTGTACTGTGGGATGATTGCACAGCAGATAGCCCTATTGAGAGGCACCTTCGTGACTCGAGTTAAGAATGTGCACTTTCGTTCGCCGATTGTTGCCAGGCGCCTCACTCGTGGCGGTGTTCGGCAATTCATTCCTGCGCTGTACCTAGTTTCACTGCTCATCTCCGGTTGCGGAATGACCGTCAGCACGAGCGCCATAGGTGGGCTCCAGCTAAATCCAAGCAGCGTCGATTTCGGAAACGTCACCTTGGGACAAAGTTCCTCTCAACAAGCAGCGATTACGAACTCCTCTTCCAGCGCAATTACGGTTTCTCAGGTTTCCGTGTCCGGCCAGGGCTTTAGCGTGGCAGGTCTTCCGTCACTCCCTGCCTCCATCCCAGCAGGACAAAGCATTTCGGTACAGCTAATGTTTAAACCGAGCACCACGGGATCAGCAAGTGGGACGCTATCGGTTGCGATTAGCTCGCCCACCGCCGGAGTCACGAATGCCGTACTATCCGGTAACGGCCAAGCAGCGTCTTCGGCTCCAAGCGCAGCTCAGTTGAGCGGGCTTAGCTGCTCCAGTTCATCAATAACGGGGGCGGGCAGCGATAATTGCACGGTCACACTCTCAGCAGCGGCCGGCAGCGGCGGCCTCAGCGTTGCGCTCTCCAGTTCGAACTCCTCCGTAACGCTTCCGGCAACCGTCAATGTTCCAAGCGGATCCTCCAGCGCCACTTTCACCGCCCAGGCTGCCAGTGTTACATCAACCCAGTCGGTCACGCTTTCGGCCACGGCAGGCTCTGTTACGAAGACCCTCGCCATTACTCTTTATGCAGTAAATCCAGACTTGGCCCTGAGCTCTACATCGCTGGACTTCGGTATCGTCGGCGTGGGATCCTCCGGCACCCAGTCACTCACCGTGACGTCCAACGGCACCAGCGCGTTGACAATTAATTCCGCCACGATATCCGGAGCCGGCTTCTCGGTCTCGGGTGCTTCTTTCCCGCTGAGCCTAACTCCGGGAAACAGCGTCATTCTCCAGGTTCAATTCAGTCCGGCTTCAGCAGGCTCTTACACAGGCACACTCAGTCTCTCCACGAATACGCAGAGCAGCGGCACCTCCACTGTTTCCCTCTCTGGAACAGGACAGTCAGGCACTACATCAACCGCATATGAGGTCCAGTTGAGCTGGGCTGCTCCAACTTCTACCACCGATCCAGTCACCGGGTACAACATCTATCGGGAGTCAGGCGGAAGTTCCACCTATCAGCTTCTCAATACAACTCCGGATACTTCCACTACGTATACGGATACCACGGTCGCGAATGGGACAACTTACAGCTACTACGTGGAAAGTGTCGACGCTGCCGGGAACCAGAGCGGCCCTTCCAACGTGTTCACGGCGGCCATTCCATAAAGCCAATGCGCAGCTGACTGTGTGCGACCGGATGGCCGCACACAGCCTTTCAACGATGACAGCGTGGAAATCAATTGTAACTGAGACATTCCAGACGCAACCTCTTACGCCGTTACTTTGAGAGTTGGTGATTTACCGCAAATAGTGCAAGCTCTACGCGATTAAAAACGCCAAGTTTGTCATAGATACTGCTGACATGGTGCTTCACAGTCTGCTCACTGATTGAGCATTGCCGAGCGATGTCAAGATTCGTGAATCCCGCAACTACCAGATCGACGATTTCACGTTCACGAGGCGTCAGTCCATAGTCTTTTGATCGGTTCGTAACCTCTTCCCGTGATGACGCGCCTTTTAAGGCTTCCACTAAATCCGTCACCGTGTCGCGCGCGATCCAGTACTGCCCTTCCATGACGCGACGAATGGCGCTGAAGAGAAGCTGCGACGTCGCTTCCTTTAGAATTACCCCTCGCGCTCCAAGCTGCATCGCCTGGACGATCTGCTCTTTGGAGACCGAAGCGGTCAATAGTATGATCTTCGTCGCCGGCAACATCTCTCCCAGTTCCGCCAGCGTATCCAGCCCACGCACCCCGGGCATTGCCAGATCCAGAAGAATGACGTCAGGTTTCACTTCCCGTGCCGTCTCGATCGCGCTTGTTGCATCAAAGGCTTCTCCCGCGACTTCCATGTCGGATTCCGATTCGAGCAATCGGTGTAACCCATCGCGGAAGAGAGAATGATCGTCAACGATCATGACCCGATATTTAGGCGTCATCCATGCGTCCTCGTGACCGAACGATATCGCGCCTCTTCTATCGATCGTGGCCCCTTCCGGCCTCCAGCATCACACAATTCAGTCTCCGACGGACGAACCGCAATCCTCTTGGAATCGGTCGAACGCTCCCCGGCAGGAAGACTGATGCAGAGTCGTGTTCCTGATTCGCAACTAGATGTGACGATCAGCGTACCGCCATTCGCCACAACCCGTTCGCGTATCACGCACGGGACAAGACGGCATTGTTCGAGTTCATTCAAGGAACACTTACCGGAGAAACCAAGGCCGCATCCGTGATCCTCAATAGTTAGTAAGATCGGATCCTCACCACTCAGCGAAATCTCCACGCACTTCGACCTGCTATGCTTGCGCACATTCGACAGCCCCTCCTGGATCAGGTAGACCAGCTCAAGCGCCATCGTCGGGGAAACAATCTCCTCATTCATCTGGTAGCTAAAGGATGTACTGATTCCGGTTGATCGCTCGAAGTCCCTGATCAACTCACCAAGGCGGGGCTCAAGCGGCTCATCATAAGTTCCCTTGCGTAGACAATCTATTTGCTCCCTCAGCTTTCGAATCTCACGAATAATCAGGTTTTGCACGCACGCCAGTGTCTCCGCACCGTCTACGGTTACTTCCTGCAACATGCTCTGGCGGATCTCTTCCAATCGCATCTCCGCTGCACTGAGCGACTGTATGGCGCCGTCATGCAAATCGCGGGCAACGCGCTCGCGCTCTTCAGTACGCGCCTGATTGCAATTCGCGATCTGCATTTCATAATCCCGGACAGCAACTTCAACAATCCGCTGTAATGCCCGAACGGCAAACTGGTCTTCCTGGGGGAACTCAAAATCACATAGCGTGACGTGACCGGCCCATCGACCGGATATCTCAAGCTTGCTGATCAACAGCCTCTTAAACTCCCCCGGCCACACAGCAGGCAACTCTTCAAGAGGCCCCACGATGCCCAGCACGTTACCGCCTCTGTCCAGTCCGATTGAAGCAATTCCTGATGTCGATTTTGTCAGCGCAACAGTCTGCCATGGCAATTCGAGAAATGGCGAACCCGTCTCCGAATGCGCGCACCGTAACGCGACGCGAGACCCATCGCGTTCTATCGATCCTGTGAACCATCGACCGCGTATCCCGTCGCCAAGCACAAAATTGGCGACCCGTGCTTGAAACACGCCATCGACTAAAGCAGAGATCTCTTCCAGGATCAGCGTCAAAGGAAACTCCCGTGCGACATCCGGCTGATCACGGCCGATACCACGAAAGTGGTCATCTAACTCCCGCGGAAATGCGGGATATGCGACCAATCCGAGCAGAACAGGGGATAAAACGCCGTGATCGCCGTCAACTTTCGCCTTCAGCAACAGAGCGACGCCTGCGATTCCCAAGGCAAAAAGCCAATTCAACGTCGACCGGGCGTCCCTCGGTCGACGCTCGTTCCACAACTTTCGAAACCAGGCAAAACTTGGAAAAAAGTATTGCTGCATTCTTTGGCCCCCAATCTCAAAGAATCAACGGCAATGTTTGATATTGGAAGCTGTCTTATCGATGGTTCGACGAGCAGCCTTCGCCCTCTTAGCGTCAATTTTGGCCGGGAAGTTCACAATCAGCCTTGGAGTACTATTTTGGCTGTGGGCTGGCGATGGGTCAAGTAAATTTTGGGCGCAATTGTTTGAAATGATTAACCTAAAAATAAATATCAAATGTTTACCGGACAGCAACTCAGCGTCAACTAAATGTACCCTGATAGTTAATACGGCCCGGCGCTCATTCTCGATCTACGGCTCCGTTGCTCATTGAGAGCTGCCGATTAAGACCAGCGGGCGCAAATCTGGTCCAGCACTGCCGCAATCTTAGCTTGGTTACGGTGGGGAAGGACCGCGTTGCATCGGCGGGCTATTCCGGCAAGCCCGCCAACAGGCGCAAGCACGCCTCGGCGTCAGGACGAGCACTGCCCGACCATTTTTTTCGTTTGCCTGCTTTAACGCCGAGATCGATCCAACAGAAGCCGGATCGGCCGCAGCAGATAATAAGCCCATGCGAGCCTATCCGGTAAGGGCAGCAATGCCCGATCCCTTTCATTCGGCTGAATGAACCTCCCGCAGACCACCGCATTGAGCCGATCCCGCCACTCCAGCAACTGCATGCCATAGGGCACGAGGCCAGGCGGCGTAATGCCTGGCCGCTCCATCATGTTCTGCTGGAAATGACCACACAGCTTGCGTGCGGTCCGGTCCGCTTCAAACCGGCGCAGTACGTCCCTGGGAATCAGCGCCCCCAGCATTCGGACCGCCAGAAGAACTCCGAGGCTCAACACGTGTCCGAGTTCCAGCCGCTTGGACTCTGCGATGGTCATCTGCCAGTTCAGATCCGGACATGAGTCCAACAGCCGGGCAACATCGCAAACCCAGATCAGCCGTGACCATGCATGTTTACTCCCGTGCAAACAAAGAAGGAGCAACAAGGTCTCAGGACAAATAGTAGGGACGTCGCTGCCCGCCACAGAAACAGTCTGACGATTCTGTTGCACCCAGTCGATGCCTAGATCTCGTCGGTATCGCTTCCACACCAGATCGAACCGCCAGCGAAGTTCAAGCACCTTGCCGTCCGTTGGTCGTTGAAATGCGAATTCATAACAGCCATCAATAGCGGGTGCGCCATCCTCGCGGATAGACGTCTTGAGGTGATACCCGCGTCGCTTAAGTATGTCTGAAGCCCGGGCAACGTCCCTGGAGCGGATCGCAATGTCCAGATCGCCCCCGGGACGAAGCAGCAAATCGCCATAAGCATAAGCCGCCAGAACAATGCCTTTGAATGGCATCGCCGGAATCTGCTCCTGATCGAATTCCCGAAGCACGGCGATGAGCTCCGCGGCGTTCGACAGATTATGCATCACGACTCGATCTTGCTCGCGAGCAATGCGCCTCTGGACCTCAACAGGTACATATTGGTCGATTCCCGCAAGGTTCGCATGCAGAATTGAAAGCGCCCCATGCTGGAGCGCCAGATCAACCAGCAGATGCCAGTCGGTGATCTTTTCGGCGAAGCCACGCAGTTCCCCCTCAGCGGGAGAATTGCGGGCAGCGGCGATCAACAGGTTACAAACGTCCACACTCATAGACGGTGCATTCAAATTTGGAGGACCTGGAAACTTGGAGGTCGCAGCCGATACAGATAGGTATTCCGCAAAGACTGCTTTCCGCTACCGGGGCGCGATTCTGTCACGCGACGTCTTCATCCACCCGCCCAGATGCATCATCTCTCTTTGAATTGCCTGCCGCTGGTGACTCAGAATGAATTCGCCGGCAACCCACCGCATGAGCACCTTGCCCACAATGGCCCCCACACGCCGTGTAATCGCTTTTCAAAGCTGGAGCCGATCGTTTCGATCCTTTGCGGGAACAAAGTCGCAAGAAATCCTTCCTCATGCTCCTCCACGACAATCCGGCCAAGACTTATTTCGACCCGGTTGTTCGGTGTAAGATCCAGAGGCGCGGTACTAATTGCAAGGCGGAATGGTTACTAGAAACCGCAATCCGCCAAATTCCGAATGATCCACCGATTCCGGTATTGCAGTATATTACACTGTATATCAATTTATTATCAGGAAGAATATCCTGAGCCCATGGAGGTGGGGAGTGATTGAACGGTCCAATTCCGACGTTCTCGTGGAGAATAAGCTGCCTGACGGTTCACGCGTGTTGGTCGATTCTCGAAATGAAAGAGTCATCGCGCTGAATGCGATGGCGGGTGCAGCGTGGGATGCTTGTAGCCAACCTTCAACCCTGCCTCAGGTAGCCGAAGCGATGCGATCGTCGCTCGGGACTGAAGTTGCTGAAGACGTAGCAAAGGACGCGATTCTGCAGCTGCAGGAACATAGCTTGGTGAAAAATTCGGACTTAACTTCTGTGAATGCATCGCGGCGCGCATTCATCACCAAGCTGGGGGCCGCAGCCCTGCCGATTGTGGTCGCCATGACCATGTCGGAGCAGCGGGCTTATGCCGGTGGGGCCTGGTCAAACGAGTCCGGCCCTGCATGGAACCAGAATGGAGGTGACCAGGGAAATGGGAGCCCAATCGGATTCCATGGTGGTGATCATGACCACCACCACCATCACCACAGACATGATCATTGAGATCATCGCTCCTCGACTGGTTCCGGCAAATGAGGATTCTGCCGACCCCGATGAACGAATTCGCGGCTAATTTCGGTTCAGGCTGTCGCCAATTGAGCGAGGCGACTCCGCACCTGCACACAAAGTAAATTCTTTAAGAACACTACCTCTCAGGAGGCAGATCCGCTCGATGAACTGCCTCCCGGTCAGCCTTTCAAAACCTGCGGATTGCGTCCGAGCCACTTCAATCTTCTACGCCATAACCTCGTTCAACAAGGCCTGATTGGTTAAGGATATTTCCGTGTTTCCCTGACTTTTGCCGGGAGGATCCTCCTATGACCAGCTCGACTTCCTTCGAGGTTTCCGCATTCGACTTGCGGATCAAAGCAAATTCTCAAACGGGGTATCTACGGGATCTGCTGGACCGGTACATTTTCCCAACGTTCGGCAGGGCACCGGCCGGCAGTGCCCCACCTGATCTATGCGTTCAAATCGAACACGCTGCCGGCAAGTATCGCTTGCTGATCAATGAAGTGCTCGTCGCAACTTCCACCGATCCGCAACTCCTGATTCCAGATATGATTCAGCAGTTGGACGAGGCGATCATTCCGCGGCTGATCGGGTTGCGAGCAGTACATGCCGGCGCGGTGCAGATCGGGAATCGCGCGCTCGTTTTGCCAGGGCGCTCCCATGCGGGGAAATCATCGTTGGTGGCCGAGCTGCTACGTCACGGTGCTGCGTACTTATCCGACGAGTATGCCTTGATTGATGTTTCCGGTCGCGTTCATCCTTATCCCAGGCCAATTTTGCTCAGGAATGGCGACTCGGTGCGGAAGCCCGTTCTGCCTGGGGAAGTCAGTGCGCAAGTAGTCTCAACTCCGTTGCCGATTGGTTGGATCATGGAACTGGAGTATCAGGACGGAGTCCAATGGAAAACTCCCGCCGTTCCTCAAAGCCAGGGCCTGATGATTCTTTTACGCCATACTCCGCACGCATTGGCAGATACACCAGACCTCATCGGCAAATTCACCCGGGCTGTCGCCGGAGCTGTAACGTTTTCGGGTTATCGCATGGACGCTAAGTCAGCCGCGGGCGAAATACTACGCTTGCTGCAATCATCTTAAGAACCAGCGCAGAACAACTGAATCGTCCGTTCACAGTCATTGCGGCGAAGAGCAGCAACACCTGCCGGACTGCGGCGACCTGGGTTGTGCCTTGGAATGTAGGAGGCTCTGCTCATGCTGAACGACGTCCACAGCCCCACTCCCGTCCCGAGTGAACGATCCCGGAGACAATTGCCCCCGTCCTGGCGCTGGACGATGTCGATTCTTGGATTGACGATGAATTCCTTTGGCGGTACTCGCTCCGAAGTAAGCCGCGCGCCTTAGTCGGCTATAACCCAAAACCGGAACCATACTTCCTGCGTCAACAGCAGTGGTGGCCATCATTTTCAGCCTTGCAAGTCGCCGCCGAGGGTTCACGAATCCAGCGGCCCGCAGTCTGGTCAAGCGAAAAGGCTCGATCGTCGTTCCGGATTTACCGCCCCAGAGAGCCTCGGTCAACCGAACATGAACCCTAGTCGCGTCTGATGTAATTTTGAGCCGAATCAAAATGAACAATTCCCGCCTAAAAAAACCAGTACCCAGCGCGAGTCCAATCACTTATGCTCCTTCCTGAGATGCACTGGAAACGGTATACTGCTCTCAGATTTTAATGGGGAGGCTGGCCACTGCTTTCTGCTCGGTGGCCCAGTCAAAGCGGCGGGTTCTGTGATTTGATTCAGTCACTTAGCTGCTGCCAACCAAGGAGCTTCTCAATGGCGGCCACAGCCAAACATGCAGCCCCTCCAGTCCGAATCCTCATTGCCGATGATTCTGCTCCATTTCGCGACCAATTGCGCAACTTGATCCAGTCCGCCGGAGACTTGGAACTCATGGGCGAAGCCTCCGACGAAAAAGATCTGTTGGCGATGCTCCGCAAACACCAGCCAGACCTCCTCCTGCTAAATATGCAGTTCTCTCATAGGGGACGACCTGACGTCCTTCAGGAGATCGGCGCCGCGGAGATGCCCGTACGCACCCTCTTTTTCGCAGACGTTCTCAACTCGCAACAAGCCTGCGATGCTTTGAGACGTGGCGCCCAAGGAATCTTCCTCAAAGAATCCACAACGGAGTGGCTCTTCGAGGGAATCCGTTGCGTCGTGGCGGGCCGCTACTGGGTCTTGCGAAGCGGTGTCCCCGACTTGCTTCAGGCCCTCAATACTCTCTCGCGCAATTCCGGGGAGTTCGGATTGACCCTACGCGAAAAGGAGATTGTGGATTTGGTCGTCGCTGGCTATTCCAATCCAGACATCGCCCAGCAATGCTCCATCAGCGAGGGGGCGGTCAAGCGCCACATGAGTAACATCTTTGACAAGCTCAATGTCGCCAATAGAGTCGAACTTGCCCTCTTCGCAGCCAACCACCATCTGAATGGCTCCGCCAAGTAGCCCTTGTCAGGTTGAACCGATCGCGTAGCTGTTGTTGATCTGCGCCTTCGAAAAATAGTCATACATCTTCCTGCACTGTGGTTACTGACACGAACGATCCCAACGAGTTCTAGTAACTCTCTACCGTTCTACTCCCTATAGAACTATCTGGTCCCAAAACTCTGGAACGGCCGGGCCATTGTTTGTGTTTCCCGTTCCGGGCTATTCTCCTC